>DAOVGU010000013.1 GCA_030672255.1 bacterium | reverse complement strand
CCATGATAAGTGCGAAACCGGTGCAACCGAGTGCTATAATGACAGTGCAAGAGAGATTATAGAGAAGGATATAGAGGAGGGGAATTTAACAAAAGCCGAAAAGGACTTAGAAACTTTCAGGGACTATGTCTCTGACGAATTATACGAAGAACTTGAGAAGAGAATTAAAGAGAAGATAGAAGTGATTAAGCTGCCCGAAGAGGTAAAACCACCAATAAAACCACCTGAAAAGGTAGTACCCGAAAAAGTTAAAATACATGGCATCCTCAAAACACGATACCGCTGCCCGATATGCTACCGAGCGGCACCTGATAATTTCTGCATGGTGCATAGCGATGTCGAAGCTATTGATCTACTGGCAGCAGACGAACCGGGTAAAGAAGCGGTGATTGACCTGACCTTCTTGGATTTATTCAAGACTGAGCCTGAAAAGAAAAAGTGGACCTTTGATGAGTTACATGAGGCTATTGGTATAGATATTGATTATGCTCCGGAGTTCCTCGCTAAACCGAGAATACCGGAAACATACGCACAGTACTATGCAAGAGAGTTAGGGGTGGAAATAGAAGGTGTGGAAAAAATAGTACCGCCACCCCCAGAGAAATTTGAAGAGGTTGTAGCTGAAGAGGTAAGAGAGATAGAGAAGAGGATAGAGGAACGTGAGGAGATACGTGATATAAAAGAAACAATTGATCTTTTTATTTATCGCCATAGAGAAATGACACATCCTGAGGAGTTTTTAGCTCATACCGGAGACGTTTTTGCTCTAATCCCCGAGTTACCGGTTACTGAAAGAGAATATTATAGGAAGAAGTTGAACGGTATGATAACCTTGGCAAAAGATTTGATTGCTGCACCCAAAAAGTTGATTATCAAGCCAGAAGAGGTTGATTTGATCAAAAGGGATTACAGCAAATTTCTCGCTGAGGGTAACTTTCCCGTAGCTGGTTTCCTCGATTATGTGCTATCGCACCGCGGGGAACGTATGAGCACTGCTGTAGTCGAGATTCTTGAAACATTGGAAGAGGTAGGATATGACAAAGAAAAAATCGAAATTATTAGAGGGTGGTTTACTTAGACCCAAAAAGATATTAAGGATTAATAAAGATAAAAGGGTTACTTAGAAAAAATGAGCGAAGAAGAGTTACCTCATCATGAGGACATGGAAGAGGACCTGCGGGGAATGTTACCCCCATTTGTTGATGTCGCAGTTTTAAAAAAAGATAGGATGTTGCGAATAGAGGTATCCCCAAAAGAGGGGTTTGAGCAACGTTTTTCCATCTTCAAACCGTTGAGCTTGGAAATAAGATCGCATGAAGCACAATCCCCTGTGCGCCCGGAAATGACTGTAAAAGAAAGAGCAAAAGCGCGTAAGAAACAGCGTGAGATATATAGTGATATTTTAAATATGGTTTCAGGAAAGCTTGCTAGCTATTTAAAACCACCTGCAATAATTGACTTTGAGGAGCTTGTTATTGCACTAAAGAATCGTTACCGGGCAGTTGAAGTATTTTCATATCTCTGCCAGGCTAATTCGCCATATCAATGTAACTTTCTGTTTAGTTATCTAATGCAACTTGTTCGTAAATCGTGTCTGCCTGAAAATATAGATTCGGTCCCTCATTTCGCTACTTATTTAGAAGTTGCAGGATTCGCAAAAACAGCCTACATTATCAGAGAGTTTGTAAGTGAAGAACTACCAGAAACCACCCTTGCTCCTTTCTCTTCTATGATAGAGTATGGTCTCAAACAGATATTCTCCTCTTATGCCACCATTTATCCTTCGCCTGAGGACATGTCAGAAGAGGATATAAAAGAAAGCTGGTATATTATTGATCGAGTATGTCCAATCCCGGAATATAAATATTTCCCTTCAACGTATGATGAAAACCCAATCCTCGAAGCTTTAAAAACTCTCTCTGATCCGGAATTATCTGCTCTGATTGTCATATCCGAAGCACCATCACCTAAAGCACCACCCAAAGTGATACCGGGGGTACCCGAGGAGAGAGTAATAACAAAAAAAGAAGAGAGTAAAGAAGAGATATTGAAAAGATTGAAAGATTATTTAGGAAAAGTGTGAATGGTGAATGGAACTCGCAGAAGACGAGAGGATTATCATTGAAACACTACGAAAAGACAAAATGTTAAAAAAGGCGGTATATAAATATTTTGAGAGCATGTCAGGTATCTTGTTAAATAAATAGGTTTAACAACGAAAAAAAAAGAAAAAAGGAATATTGGAGTTTTATAGGATTTGCTCGGTTTATATACCGTACATCCTTTTCTTCCACTTTGCCACGAAGTCTGCCGTGGTTTTTGCCTTGCGTGCGGCTTCCAAGCATTTAGCAACATCTATCGCCGGTCCCACATCTGCCTTCGCACCACACTCGAAATACTTGGCTGCTCCACCTATTCCTTCTATACCTGCCGAATAATTCGCCCCTCCAATATCTGCTGTTTTTACCATTTTCTATCACTACTATACTTTAGGTTTTTTATAGTATAAAAGATTTGTTATACAAAATGTCTAAAAGTGATGGGGAGCAAAAGATTCTAGTGGGGTTTCGGCTGGAACGAGACTTATACCACGAAGTTAAAAACATGGCTAAAGCTACTGAGTGGAGTGAATCAGAGGTATTTCGGTATTTGGTAAAGATGGGGTTCATTATGCTTCATCCTGACGTTACAATCCCTGCATGGAAAATCGCTGAACTTATATCGCCCATAGCTATTGATGAAATAAGAAAAGGGGAGGAGTTACGACGTAAAATCGCTATGACAGAGAAGTCAGGGGACAAATCCTAATCTCGACTGCCCCTTCATTCTTCTCTCATTTTTTGTCGTTGTGTTATCACTAAGCTGCGTATTTGGCTACCATCCCTTCTGCAACACTGTGTGCAAATGCTTTTCGTGCCTTCTCGAACTCGGCGGTCCCAGGTTCGTAAAAGGGAAGCACTTTCTTTATCCACCCTGTACTCATGTTCCGAAGCCACTCTGATTCTTCTTCCATCTTCTCCACTTTCTCTTCAAACGTTAGCTCATGGTATTGCCCCTTCAACTTCTCAACTTCTGCACTTGGTGCCTCTATTTTAACCCCTTCTATCTCTATCGCCTTCGCTGGTGTTGGTGGCGTAAATTTGCATTTATCTGAAATGACCTCGGATGCGGCTCTTAGTGCCGCTAGGCATGTGTCTGATACTTCGTCTTCCCCCATTTTCTTTTCTTCTCTCATTTTTCCTTTTCCTCCTTTTAACCCTAATCCTGTACCACGCAGGGGTAGTTCTCCCCCGCCGTATTTCCGCTTATGCTCTTCTTTTCGTTCCTCATCTGTCCTTGGAGTCCCAGCTCTACGTTCTGGCATTATTTCCTCACCTATCTTTCTTTATTTTATTTGTATATAAAAGTTTTCCCGCTTGGTCATCCCCTGCTATATTCTTTCGCCTTTCTAACCAACTCATCAGCATAAACCTTTTCGCCTCGTTTCTTCATCTCGTCAATATATTTTATCACGCTGTCAAGACAGCCCACATCCCAACCACAAATCTCCACAATCTCCGCTGCGTTGCAGGAACTACATTCTTCTTCTATCTTTTTCGTGCCATTTAACTCTGTGCTTAATGTATCGCCTTCTTTTTCAATAACTTCATAATATGCAGGGATAAGGTCAATAAGAGTTTTAAGCCTTCTTCTCGCTTCTGGTAAATCACCATCTTTTATTTTTTGCTCGATTGATTTCATGTTCCTTACGCATCTACCACAACTTGATAATTTTACCGCATAATCCAAATGCGTATATGCACCTTCGATATTACCTCTTTCTAATTCTCTATCTGCTGCCTCTAATAAATTTAGTACTTTCCCTTCTTCGCTTCTCCCTTCCCATTCGCCCTCTCCATCTCCCTCTACCTCTTCACCTCGAAATTTAAATAGTGGAACGAGGTAGTCAGGTACAGGGAGGTCTATTTTTACATCTTCTCCTATGAAATCGCTGAAGATACCCAATGGATCTATGGATAGTTTTACCATTTTTTGTGTCATCTATTTATTTATTAACTTTTATACATTTTAAATAAGAGAAAATGGAAATGGATATTCTACGCATCCTAGAAGATCAATATCCCCTTCCAATGCCCGAGGTTGAAATAGCTTCGCGTGTAAACCTTCCAGTGGAAAAAGTCGAACTCTTTTTACGTTTCTTAGCTAAATATTCGTTTATTACATACGATGAGCAGAGAAAAACAGCCGTTGTGTGTGCTGATTTTTTATCGCTTAGTTAGTCTTTGGCGAGTTCTTTATCGACCTGTTCCTTTATTTCGATTGCTGGTAGCGGGATATGGTTAGGAGGAAACTGTACAATGCGGGCTGCACAATCTTCTTTCTCCCCATGTCCCACACTTATTTCTTTCCCCACCCATAAATTCCTTCGATTTTTCGAAGGAGACCATCATGTGTTATGGGCAAGCAGTTAAGAATGCTTTTTTTAGCGCTTTTACTTTCACACATTGTCTCAATGAAATTTGCTCCCCTTGTCGCTATATCTTTTAGCTTATATGGAGTTAGGTGTTCCTCTTTCGTGCCCATTCCAAAGTGTAAATCACCTTTTTTGTCCAGCCACCCGGCGATGCTCGTTATTTTGCATCTCACCGTAACAGCCGTATCAGGCATAAAATCTGCTAATGCCCCATATTGTGCCTTTTTGTCCTCGCTCATTGGTATCGCTTTAAAGACTTTTCCTAAGTTTATCTTTGTAACCTCAATCTCTTTGTTGAATGGCTGAAATCTTATCCCGGCGTACTGAGCAAGCGAAATCAAAACATCAGCAGCAATTTCCTTTATATTCCCATACTCTTCAATTACATCCTCGCGCTTGGGGTTAGGACCCAATATGGTTTTTATCATTTCTGCTGCCATCTCTTCATTCTGGATTATTTCTTGTGGAGTTTGCACTACCAAATCAACTCTTTTCCCGAGTACTTCTATTGCAACCACTTCTTCCTTCTTCGCCTTCGCTCTCCTCACTTTTTCCTTTTCCGGTTTAGCCAGCGCCTTTTTTGTTTCTTCAGGCACTTTCGGTAGCTCTCTCACATCATATCCCGCGACTTTTGCTGCTTTGAGGTGCTTGCACCATTCTCGCTTCTCTTTGTTTATCTCAAAATCTCCACATGGGCATTCTGGAATGTCTATCTTCAGCCCATACACATTCCCATTAGCACCATCCCTGCACAGTAGCTTTTCATCTTCTTCATGGAACGAGAACTCCCCCTCGTCGATCTCCACCGTATGACGCCACTTTGACGCTCCCCCATCATCCACTACCTCAGCGTCAATTACTTTTCCCTCACCCGTTTTATCCGCTAATCTCTTCGTTTCTTCCAGCACCTTTCGTTTATCCTCCAAAGCTAAGTCAGCGATTTGCCCCACACCATATTCCGACTTAAGCCATGCGTGAAACTTACTCTCGTCTGGAACGTCCATCGCGGTAACAAGATATATTATCTTCGCATCCAGCCCCTTCACTTCTGCTTCCAACTCGGCGCCCACTTCTCTATCATATTCCTCCAATCCCTCATCACTTTCCTTTGCCAACTCCTCGTCACCTTCACTCGCATACCCTTCCAGCGTGCCCTTCTTCTTGAGTGTTTTTTTAAGTGCTTCTACATCCAGCTTACCGGACCTCACTAACTCTTGGCAAGGATAGCAGAGTATGACACCATAATTGTCCAAGCTATAGTTCTTGACGTTGTCACTCACATCATCATTCCCACATTCAGGATTTGAGCATATTGCTTTTTCTTCACTCATCTTTTTTCCTCCGCTATTTTTTGCTGCCTGTCGTCCTCTCGTGCTTTTATCGATTCTATGGCACTTGGGGAGAATTCGCCCCCTTCAAACCTCTTTCTTATTTTGTCTTTTTGCCTCTTTTTCTCCTTCACATCAAACGCCAATTTTGCCCATACACTATCCTTAGCGATTACCCAAACCGCAAAGATAACATCCTCTTTTCTAACCCTGAATCTCTTTGCCATTGCTTTTATTCCATCATCGCCGACTTTTATCTCGGCTTCCTCATATAGTTCTTCTGGTGGTACCTGAGCTTTGGTCATCTTATTTACCCTCCTCATAAGCTATCTTTTCGAGATATTGCGCTATCTTGAAGATACTCCATGCTTGCAAAGTCTGCAGATCCCAGCCCTTGTTTATCGCTACAGCGCATAGCTCTTCCATATTCATATTCACCATCTCTCGTGGTGGTATCATCTTCTTGTCTCCTTTTCTATCTTCAGTCCCAACTCCTCACGCTCTTTCCGCTTTTCAATTACCTCGGTCCAATCCTTCTTTTCACCGTCAAATTCTAATCCAAGAAAGTTAGATGCCTCTACACAGTCAATCACACTTTCTGGATCAACACTTAATAGCTCACCACACCTATGGGTATTCTCCCAAAAATCCCGTTCATCCTGCCCTGTTTTAGGTTGTACTTCTGTATTAGTGATTACAATGGCCACCACAGGGTTCCTGATTAAACTTTTTGTCTCATCGTCATAGTAAACCGCATCTATTTTCCTATTTGGTGCCACGACACCAATTATTTCTGTGTCTCTATCTTTCATTACTCACTTTTCCTCCTTATCCACTTTCCTCGTCAACCTCAAGAACTCTTCTGGTTCCAAGATAGCTACATCATTCCCAGCTCTCTCTAACTCCACCTGGTTCTCTGTTTTCTCCTCGGTTTGTGCCATCCTCGTTATCGCATTTGCCATTCCCCATTGCGTTGGTGCCTCTTGGGTTGTGAAGAAATCCAACAGGTCTTTCTTCTTATCCTCGCTGATATTGTATTTCGCTGCAACACTATCCACCGCGGTAGTAGGTGATTCCACTTCGACTTCCGTGCCACGTTTCAACTTCTCGACCCATTCGTTGAATATCGTTGGGTCAAAACTTGCTTTTATTACGTCCTTTACTTCGGACCACAGTACTTCGTCTTTTTTTCGTATCGTATCGTCTGACCAGATGTCACCGGCATCTCTTCTCTCTCCTATGTGAATTTTTCGGATAACCTGCTCCCCAATCAAGCCGTTGCTACATACCAACCGCAGCATAAATGGCTCCACCCTAAGACCGCCAGAGCCTACCTCGGAATTGCTCAACACTAACCCCGGGACCACCTTGTCGTCTTCCTTTATCTCTCTTATTTCGTGTAGCTGCACCACCTTGACGTACATGTTTGTCTCTGAGAGGTCGCACCGGTGGATGTCTACATCATGCTGTTTAAACTCTTCAAGTGCACAGAACAAAAGGTCAAAATTATCCATTGGTCGGTAGCGGTCTGATAATATTGCTCTGACCT
>DAOVGU010000172.1 GCA_030672255.1 bacterium | reverse complement strand
TTAATGAAGAAGAAAAAGGCCCCCTAGAAGAGTATAAGGTTTCTAATTTAGATGACCTGCCATATACTTCTGTGAAGAGAGATGGGATCGAGCACAGAATTCACGGGATTGTTCATGATACTCACGAACAGAAAGTCCTATCGGGAAAAGTATGGGATTTCATAAGAGATAAAATCTATGATTACGGCAAACCAGAAAAAGATGAAATGTGTTTATGTGAACCTGGATTGATTTCAGTATTTAACTTGCGGGGCGTGGAAGAAATACCTCCGTACAAAATATTTCCGCACTTGCTGAAAAAAGCATGGCGTCTCTTTGTAGTAAACCGGAAAAGATTCCAAATTCCAAAAGAGGAAGAAGTATATGTTACAAAGCTGCTTTCCACACACTCGGAAAGAATTTTAGAAGGAATAAGAAAACTCTTCCGTGATGTAGGTTATCTTCCTTACCTACGGGATATTTCAGAGAGACAATGGCTTCCTTGCCCCTTGAAAATAGATATAACAAGCAAATTTTCTTGTAGTCCTGATTCAGGAATATACTCAATGTATATTAAAAGATTCGCAAAGAATAACAAACCGCATATCTTGCATTTTATTGTAGGACTTGGACATGAGAAAGAAATTGCATATTATTTGTGAAACCAAGACAGGATCTTCAGCTATCTTGTTCTATACTAATTTTGGGATATTTTCGCGAAGGGTAACAAACTGATAATGAAGAATAGATTCAATAAGTTCTGTATATTTATTATGACTAAAAATATTGAGTACCAAAATTATTTTCTCTTTTTAACCTTATTCTTTATTTTCGTACGGATTTTTATCAATAATCCAATTGGATCGCTGACCCAAGGGGGATTGAAGTGTTCCCACCAAGCTTTGGGTTTTCTATCTTGTTCTGATATATCCTTGGCAGGCCGAGTTTCTTTTTCCGTTAGAAATTTGACTATTTCCCGTGCTAATTGCCTTGGGAATTTTTGTTTTTCATGTATCGCACCAAATAGCTTAAGTCCATAAGTTGTATCCAACGACTTAAAAGTCTCAGGGTCAAGAGCATCGTGACCTTTCATTAATTTTTTGGAAATATAAAAAATTGCCAATGTGTCTTTGATCATCTTCTCAAGCCTTTTGTTTTCCGGTTGTCCTATCTCATCAAGTAATTTCTCTATCTTAGAACCTCTTATTGATAAAAAATCGATAATGTCCTAAAATATCTGGAAAAAGAAAATGGCGTGAGGTATCCTATAGGGATAGAAGAATATTAATCCCGGAGGGATACTCCCCTCCAAAAAAGATAAGGAGGCACACGCCATGAATAATAGAATACCACCATCGGAGAGAATAAGCAAGGAGATTGAGGCGTTAGTAGGAAAGTTAGACCAGCAGATTGGCAATCAGAAGTTTTTAGGTAGAATCTTAAAGTTAGGGATGGAAAAGATTGTCCAGGAGACATTAGAAGAAGAAACGAAAGAATACTTAGGTAGAGACTATTACCAACGGGAAGGAGCAGAAGACCAACATAACGGTTACCGTAATGGTTATAAACCGGGTAAGATAAAAACCGGTGAGGGTAAACTCAATATCCAGAAGCCTCAAGTATCCAACAGCCCAGAGCCATTTCATTCTGCTCTCTGGGGACATCTTAAAGGAAATACCGAGGTTTTAGAGCATTTAGCAGTGGAGATGTATGCTCGGGGTTGCTCCACCAGAGATGTAGAAGAAGTTCTTAAAGACGAGAATGGTAATCTTCTCCTCTCCAAAAGTAGTATTAGTGCTTTAAGCGAAAGACTATGGGATGCTTATGAGGAGTTCTGCAAACAGGACCTCAGCAAATACAATGTAGTCTATCTCTTTGCTGACGCTGTCTATGAAGCAATGAGAATGTACAAGACAACCAAGGAAGGGATTCTTGTTGCCTGGGGAATATTAGAGGACGGAAGAAAAATATTATTAGGGATGAAATTAGGAAATAAGGAATCCTACCAGGACTGGTTGGACTTCTTCAGGGATCTTAGGAAGCGAGGATTAAAGGACCCAGTCTTAGGAGTATCAGATGGTGCGCCAGGATTAATTCGTGCTCTTGAGGAATGTTTCCCCGAGATGTTAAGAGAAAGATGTCTAGTGCATAAGAAGATGAATATCTTAGGTAAGGTTCCCTCTGAAGTTATTCCGGAGATTAAAGTCCATCTGAATGCGGCCTACTATGCACCAGATTTAGAGGCTGGCAAAGAGAGAGCAGAGGAATTTGTTAAAAGATATGAAAAAATCTATCCCTCTGCAGTGAAGTGCTTTCAGGAAGACTTGGAGGCATGTTTGAATCATTTAAGATGTCCGGTTAGGCACCGTAAGTTCATCACTTCTACCAACCTGGCCGAAAGATCTTTTGAGGAAGAGAAACGAAGAAGTAAAGTAATCCCTCGATTCTTTGATGAAAAGAGCTGCTTAAAGTTAGCCTTTGCCAGTCTTCTCCGTGCTTCCTGGAAATGGAGAAGGGTTCCTATCAGCTTCAGTGAACAAAAGGAACTTCTTGAATTACGTTACCAACTTGGACAATTGCCAAGACCAGATAAAAGTCCAGCGGAAGAACATCACGTTTTAGTGTTAAGAAAGTAGTAAAAAGAAATTGATTATTTAGAAGAAGAAATAACGAAAGACAGGAGAGGTCTACCTGCTGGTAGGCAAGGAGACCTGATAAGGAGAAAATCAGTCGCTCTTTGGAATTTTTAGAATCAGTTCATTAAAAACAGGTTTTTAGAAAAAGATTAGTTAAAATCGGAAGGGATATCTTACAAAAGAAATCTTTTTCCAGAAGAAATTGGACTTGACCGAAAAAATCTAGTATATAAGGATCTTTCAGTTTCAGATCTGTCACAACAGGTGTGCTGACATCTACATCACCTAATGCCATTTCAACAGCAGTTTCAACAGTCGATTTTTGATCTGGAAATTTCGATAAGAGGAATTCTCTTGCAAGATTCCTAATATGTTTGAGATCTTTAGAAGTAGCCATCTTGTAACCTAAAAATCCTTTTATACAATTTCGAGATTAGTTTTTGCTCTACTGTACATTCTTTTACTGGTAACAATATACTATAGAGTCCTGATGTGGTCAAGAAGAGAATAAAACTTGGTAAAAGGAAAAAATAGCTATGGGTTTTCAAAGGTTATGAAAAAATTAAGCATGATCAGCCTCTTGCGCTGACTTTTCTGTCTCTTACAGGCACAGAAAGAGGTATTCTGCTACAGAGATAACTTTTTCTCTTGGGACCATTGCCTTGCTTGCAAAACCGAAATTTTCTTTGCTGTAGTCAAATTTTTCCTGTTTTCCTTTCTGCTTGGGAAATCCTTTGGAATTTCCCTCTAAACTTTCTTTCAGAAAGATTAGAACCTCCCTTCGGAAAAAGGGCAGTTTTATGATATGATAGGATAAATACTTCAAGAATTTAAGAAATAGAAAATCTGGGCAATTAACTGAAAGAGGGAAAGAATCAAATTCTAGTTGATTTAGTTAACGCTAGGGTGTTGTTGAAAATAATTTGGTAAGAAGGAATTAGCCAGAATAGAAATATGCTACCATACAAGGTTTTGTATTTCTCTCGCCACCCTATTTCTCAACTTACGATGTATTAGCCTTGTTTATGAAACTCTAGGAACTTTTTAGCAACTTCATATTTTTTTGCTATTTGATTCACTGCATCTGGATTAATTTCGGGTGTAGAATAATTACCCGCTGCCACTTCAGCCGCAGAAAGTAATATAAGACTCAGAACTAAGTCACTTGCCTCTTCCGGCATGCTTTCAAATCCCCAAAAATTAATGGGATATCCGTTACATAGAAGGTGGATATGCCTGTTCCTAGGTAATATAAAAGTAGTGCCAATATTTTCCCCCTTATTGTTTGATAAAATTTTACTCTCTTTTGATTGCCTAGCTAACTCGTCAACATCTATTTCGTAAAGTTCAGAAGATGTGCTTACTAAATAAGTTTCATGAGAAAGACTTGCAATTACTTGGGAATTAATTGATTTGTTACCAGATGTTCCTATTACAAAAGTTTTATCGTGGGCTGTCTGTGTAGGAGAATCAGATAGGGAAAATGCTTCTTGATCAGGCCCTAATTGACTGTTATAATCTGGCTCAAATATGGTTACATTCATGCCATTCTGTCTAAGTCTCTCTAGCAATCTCATCCCAATTGTCCCACATCCAAATAATGCAGCCTTTTTTCCTCTTAACGCAATGTGGGGGAGTAACCGTTTAATGTTATCTACTATTGCATCTGCAATATACGGAGGTTCAAACTTATTTTTTAGTTCGCTAGTCGCAACAGAAATGATGGGAAACCGCAATCTATTTTTCTTTTTTTCTTTTTTCCAGTTTTCAGCATTACGGATACCGCGGGTGGTTTGTTCAACTGCTCCTATTACATGCTGAATTAATTGAGTGAATTCTCTGTGAATCAGCGGAACAAAGAATCCGCCATCTTCTACTATTAATATTTTTTTAATCTCTATAGAAGAGCTTTCAGTGAGTTGTTTAAGGCATTGTGGAATATATGAACGCGGTTTTACTGTAGCGCCTTGTTCTTCCAACCATTTCTTCATACTTTCTCTCTGTGGATATGGATAATCTTTATAGAAGAAGTGGGCATTTTTCATGTCTAATCCCAAGTTTACACTGGCTTTGACGAAAGGTATTAAATCTTTCAGAAAGTGAAGGACAAAAAAGACTTGTTTATTCCTAAAAGGCATTACTTGTAACAGCTTGGAATCCCGAGAATAATACCACAAGAGATGAGTATTTTTAAAGGGATCTTTTAGGAATTTTTCTGATAATTCTGTATATAGATTTTTTGAGATCAGTAAGGATGTTCCCCTTTTTGATGTAAAAATCCCCATTTTTTTTATCTTTTTGCTCAACTCAGGAGATAATCTTAATTCCTTGATCTTTCTGTTAAGTGTTTCCTTATTATTTATTTGTTCTGCAAGATCAAAATATCTGTATAGAGATTTGGCTATTAGGGTAATATTTGACTTACCCTTCTCAGCCAGTTTCTGCATCCTTGACACATAAGATTTTATATTCTTAGTGTCATGAACCATAGTATCTTCCAGAATCTTACAGGCATTAGAAATATCCTTGTTTCGGATTTTATCATCTAACTTTTTCATACACTCTTTTTTTTCTTGATCTGTCTTGGACTTTTTCATGCAATCAATGAATATCAATGTCCAAATACTCTGAATTTGTTCAGTTTCGAGCATTCTCAATAAGGCATTTTGACCTTTGAACATTGTACCTTTAATTAGAAACCCTATCCAGCTTTATTGGAGGACAGGGCCAATGATAGAATGACCATAGAGATTCATTTTTAATCTTCATGTCTTCTATTAGTTCTAACGAAAGACGGTTAAGAAATACACAAACACCAACAATTCTTTTAGCACCTCTATCCCTACATAGTCTTTCCAGATTGTTTTTTGTAGTACCTGTATTTATGCCATCATCGACAATTAGGATATTCTTCCCGGAAATCTCTTCATATTGACCGAATTCATCTTTTTGATAGGTTTTCCAACTGTCTATATCTTTCCTATTTATGGGAAGTATTGGAACATTACCGATTTCTCTTGATATCTCTATTGAAAGCAATATTGCTCCGCAGTTATCGTCTACTGGACAAACAATAAACTCAATTCCCTCTTTA
>DAOVGU010000163.1 GCA_030672255.1 bacterium | reverse complement strand
TACTGAGCAGGCAAACATCGAGCCTTTTAATTGCCATTCGCCATTGCTGAACTAAATTATCTGGAACAGGTTCCTTCTTTTCAAAATAGTTTTTCACCTGACGTGAAATGCTACCAAATTTAGTTCTAGCTTCTTCAACCGACTCGACCCAATCCCCAACCGGCAGTTCTAAATCCTTAGTAGTAAAAATTATATCATCGGCATTTATCTTTATTTCTTTGCTGTTATCAAGTGATTTTAGGACTCCGTCAGCTAACCTTTTTCCAAACCCCTGCACTTCCTTTTCCGAACCATGAGCATTAAATTTTCCTACATTGATATCTCCGGCACATCCCTGCCAGTAACTCATTGGGATAGCTCTCCCAAAATGCGCAGAAACAAACTGAGAGGCATGATAAGGGAAATCAGGAGAAACAAATTTAGTTTTGCTTCCACCATAGCCGGAAGGATGGCAGGCGTAATTAACAAATAGAGCGCTCAATTTATCCTCAATATCATAAATACTTAAAACACGCACTTCAGGGTCTATATGTCCTATTGGTTTAGCTCTGAGAGAATCGTCTTTGCATATTGACGATCTCCCCCCTGCTTCAACGCGATTACTGGCTACATCTTTTACCTCGGCTGAACCTATTTTTAAAATTGATGGTTGCATATTTTCAAGAGCAAGGCGGACCGATTTTACGCATCCATTAATTACCTTATCTAACCAATCCCAATCTAAAAACTTAATTCCAACTCTCTCTGTTTCCTTAGCCTGAAGGTCCCAGACCCAGGGAGAGGAATGGGTATGGGTGCAGGTAAGAATTACCTTATTTCTATCAAGTCCCACTTCGTTCTCAAGCTTTGAATAAATGCGACTCATCACTCCCATGGTATGCCCAACAAGTTCACAGGTTACTTGAATAACCATATCTTTCTCTGTTTTTAAAGCCAATGTCCTTGCAAAAATGGGATGTTTGGTGCTAAGAGTATGATTAAGTCCTAATCTACCTGTAATCCCTTCAGGTGGAGTTATATCCGCTTCACCTATGCCAATTTCCAAATGCGTCATTCGCCTAAACCCTTCTACCTAATCTTCAATAACCTCTTGCTATTTTTGAAAGCAATCTTTTCAAATGTTTTTTTCTTTATTAATCCTTTCTCCTTTGCCTCTTTTAAAAATTTAATTTGGGGACATTTCTGTCCCGGGGATAAATAGTCAGTGCCAAAGAGAAGTTTATCCTGATTTCTTTCCAAAAATGGATAGGCAAAATTTATATCTCTGGCTAAAGCATTATAGCCACTTCCGGCAGAAAGGTCACCATAAAGGTTAAGGTATTGAGAAAGCAATCTATCCAATGCGCCCCTCTTTATCTTTCCTTTTGGGTAACCGGTAAAATCCTTCCTTTTTAAATCCAAAGAAATCTCAGCCCAGAAATGGGGACCGTGACCGATAAAGATTGTTTTGGGAAATTTTTTAAGCATCCTTTCCAATTTGGGCAGCCCTTTATTGTCCTTATTCCTTAATCCATCCAGATGCAGAACCATCGGCATCCTCAATCTCCCGCAGGCCTCGTAAATTTTTTGCAATCTTGCGTCATCTATCCATAAACCGGATAATTCCTCACCAAATCCTTTGCAACCTCTTTCTTTATACTCCTTTATTATCTTATAAAAGTCGGTTGAGGTATCGGAATTGCCTCTTCGGGGGTCAACATTGCAGAAAGGGATAAGTCTATCTGGATGCCGCTTGCAAGCCTTTAATACCTCATCGGTGGTAACGTAGTAATAGGTTTCTTCCGGATTTTCAATCGGTAAAATCACCGCTTTCTCAATCCCATTTCTATCCATAAACTTCAACAACTGGGATGGCTTCAATGCTTTTTTAAGCATAAGTTTCCCAATATGGGTATGAATATCAATCATTTTTCTTTACACTTTTTAACCACAAGATTAACACAGATATGTTATCATTCTCGGCAATAGCCCCATACGTTGTCATTCCCGAGGTTAGTAATCGGGAATCCACTTTCTTTGGATTCCTGTCCCTTTTTTCAAAGGGACAAGCTTGCACAGGAATGGCACTTTATTTAATTTCACTTAAACATTCCTTCATATGTTTAATACTTTTTTCTATCCCGATTTTGGCATTCTCCTTGGCTTCATACTCCAATGAGAGGTAACCATCGTAACCGGCATCCTTTAGTATTCTGAAACATTCGGTGAAATCTATATCTCCTTCTCCTACAGGAACCGATTTTAATTCGTCGTCAACCTTTTTGACATCCTTAACATGGACCATCGCGGCATAGGAAGCGGTATTCTTTACACCATCTACCGGTATCTCTCCTCCAGACCAAAAATTACCGATATCTACGTTTACCCGGAGAAAGGGCGAATTTATTTTGTTGATATAGAAAAGAACCTGGCTTGAATTAGCCGCTAATCCATGATGGTCTTCAAGAGCTAAAACAATATTGTTCTGTTTTCCGTATTCGGTGCATTCAGCTAAACAATCACAGATTAAATTGCTTCCTTCCTCCCAACTTAGCCCTTCTCTTCCTCCGGCAAAAACTCTCAAGACCTTTGCTCCTAATTCTTTTGCTTCATCAATCGCCAATTTTGTTTTGTCAATCTCTTCCTCAACCTTGTCTGTCCCCACTACCGAGCCAAAGTTATTGCCTACAATATATCCCGAGAGAGCAATGTTGTTATCCTGCAGCCATTGCGGAACTTCCGCAAATTCCCTTTCTTTGTCCTCCCAGTAATAGCCCAGATCAACCCCCTCAAAACCAATTTTGGATGCATACTCAATAAATTCTTTTATGGTCATCTTCTTTGCAGAAAAATACTGAGCCAAACTATAAATGGTAATACTTGCCTTCATTTTTCTCCCCGTTATTAGATTCCTGTTTGCACAGGAATGACAGGCACTTTGTCATTCCTATAATAGCTCCTCCTTGCCATTCCCGCAGTTAGTAAGCGGGAATCCATTCCTTTCATTCTATTTTGACACTACCCCAATTTTAATATCTCTGCCATTGTCCCACCAAAGATTTTATCCTGAATTTCCCGATTAATCTTTAATTTATCTAAGACCTTCTGATAATCTGTCATCACCTCCCCAATCTCATTATAGGGAACATCTGAGCCAAAAAGAATCTTCTCCCAGGCATACCTTCCTTCAGGGTCACGGTAGCGTGTTTGTGGTGTCCACCAGAGAAGACCCCCTAAAAATTCGGGTGTTTTCTTCTTTAATGTTGAACCGCTCAGATCAAAATAGAGATTGGGATTCCAGCGCGCAGACATTGTTGCCTCTTCATACCAGGGATTTCCTAAATGTGCGCCAATGATGGTAAGAGAAGGAAAGATTCTGGCGATGGTGTCCAGATAGATTGGTTTCATATAATCGGAACTGATGCGATATGGACCTTTTAATTCATCTCTGGCAACAATCCCTAAATGGAATAACGTTACCATTCCTAACTCTTCTGCCCTCTGATAGATTCTATCAAATTTCTCAGTATCGTAATTAGCCGGGGGGTTGATAAATTTTAAGCCACGAAAACCTTCCTCCTTAAACCTATTAATCTCATCCGGAATAATTGTTCTTAAATCGGCAAAGGCAAATCCAATGAGCAAATCCGGATATTTCTTTATTGCCTCTTTAATTTGCGAGTTTGTAGAACGGCCATAATAATCGGGTATTCCCATCAGACAAACCTTATCTATCTTTAATCTTTTGCATTCAGCCGCAAGTTTTTCAGCATAATCTTGCTCCTCACCGAGATGGTGGTGACAATCTATTATCATTTCCTTTTCTCCTTTTCATTTCTCTCTTTGTAAATATTCAGTCAACCCCGTGTCATTCCCGCAATAGATTCCTGTTTTCACAGGAATGACAGAATGTGTTGTCATTCCCGCAATTAGTCAGCGGGAATCCATTTTAGATTCCTGCTAAGTTTACCCCTGCAGTCAGTAAGCAGGGGCAGGAATGACAGAGAGAGGAAACGGTGTTCACTGAGGTATTACCTCTCTTTCCTTGCTAAGTTTATTCTTCAAACTGAGGAATGACTATTGGTTTTCGCTCCTTTATAGCATCTTTCACCAATAAACAGGCAACAGTACTTTTTGCCCCTTCGAGACAATTTATTAAGGGTTCCTTTCCCTGAATCAGGCAGTCAATGAAGTGTATATCTTCTGGGTTATATGGATGCCCAGCAATATTTTCTACGGGAAGAGAAATAAACTCATTCGTTCCTGGAAGACAGATTCTGTCATTTACAACTGTTGCCTTAGAGCCAAATACACGGGCACCATGTGTTTGAGTACCTATTGGTACCCAGGTAACCGTTACCTTTCCTATGCAACCACTCTTGAACTTATAGATTGCCACTGTAGTTGGATCTTTTATCTCTGGCCAAATTTTCTTGTTGCTATAAGCCTGGACCTCTACTACATCCCCCACATACCAACGAAGAATATCCAGCGGATGTATACCATCTGAGCCAAAAGGGTTTTCCAGATGCCGATAGCCACGTAAGTCATGAATATAGTCACTTTCCACATAAAATATCTCTCCCAATATACCCTCATCAATGAGATGTTTCACTAACTGAGAAAGCGGGTTGAAACGGCGAATTAGCCCGGTCATCACCTCAAGGTGAGTCTCACGGTGTAGCTCAACTATTCTCTCTACACTTTCTATCTCCAGAGCCATCGGTTTTTCCACAAAGACATGCTTGCCGGTTTCCAAAACACGAATAGTATATTCTCCATGAAAAGGATTCGGAGCGCAAACGGCAACCATATCAATATCTCTTTGTTCCAGTATACTGAGGTCGGTGTAAGTGTTAGCAATATTATGCTGCTTGGCTACTTCTTTAACTAAACTTTCATCTACATCACAAACTGCTACTACTTCGGCGCCAGGGTGATTCTGATAGCTGGCAAGATGCTGTCTTCCATTAGGGCCAAGTCCTATAACCCCAACCTTTACTATCTTTCCCATTTTTTTACCTCCTCAATCTTTTTTACGAAAAGTCAGTCCCCAACTCCCAATATCTTCTGGGTTTCCTTTATCCCCGGGGAGCAATGCCTTATAGTTTTCTGCCACTTTTTTGAAAGCAGTTGCGTGCTCCTCGATGATTTTTGGACGATAGTGCTTAAACCAAGGAATCGAAAACACCTTTTCTTGGATACCCTCTGAGACCGGCAGACTTCTCAAAGGTTGTCTTATATCAGCGGCAGAATTAGCAATCCTGGTTGGTTTTCCTTGATGATAAACATCAATGGTATTGAAGATTGGGTGGAGATGCAGAGGTTTGTTGCATCCGGGGTTGGCGGAGAATCCCTCGGCAATTACTGCCTCGCAAAATCTGCTCACTGAGAGATCCTCCAATTCCTCAGGATAATAAAGGCCTAAAGGGCTATACCAACCACCTTTGGTAGTCTTGGAATTCTTTTCCGGTCGATGTCCTCTGATTCCCGGGGTTCCTTCAAGAAGGCCCCAGAAGTAGTTCATTGCTTTATCGATCTCGGCCATCTGCTGAGGATAACTTTTCAATTGCACCCTTCCAACAGCAGAGGAAAGCTGGTGCATCCTGTATTTATAGCCACCCTGGGGAAGGCCGCTACCTACTTTGATATCTTCTAATTGAATCTCATTATGCCGGGCATAATGGCCAAAGGCAAGCGCCCGCTCATAAACTCTTTGCTCATTGGTAAGCATAATTCCAGCTTCTCCGCAGGGGAAGGATTTGCCACTCATCAGAGAAAAGGCAGATACATCACCGATTGTTCCCACCACTTTTCCTTTATACAATGCGCCATGAGCATGGGAGCAATCCTCAATCACTTTAATATTGTGCTTTTTGGCAATCTTTATAATGGAATCCATATCTGCCGGCATCGCTGCATAATGGACCACTAAAATCGCCTTTGTTCTCTCGGTAATCCTTTTCTCAATATCATTCGGGTCAATACATAGGGTTTCCGGGTCAATCTCGGTAAAGACAACCGTTCCCCCAAGGGAAAATATCGGTAAAGCCGAAGCCCAATAGGTGATGGAAGGGCAGATTATTTCATCCCCTTTGCCGATACCCAAACCAAACATTGCTCCATGCAAAGCGCCGGTGCCGGTGCTATGGCCAAGAGCATACTTCATCTTATGCCAGGCGGCATATTCCTCTTCAAATTTCTTGGTTACGTCAGTCCCGGACATATTTCCCGCACGCAATACCTCTAAGACCGCCTCTTCAATCTCTTTGGTGATGATTGGCCAGGTGAACATATTGCCCGGGTCAGTCTGAACCGCTTTTGCTCCTCCAAAAATTGCTAATTTAGACATAAGTTACATCCCCACCTATCTCCCAAGGGGGAGGATTAAGAAGAGGGGAAATTTATTGAAATTCCATACAATAAATTATTCCCCTTTCATCTTTCGGGCTATTTCTAAAAGATGTTTAATTTTTGGCTCATTCTCCAATCTACTCATAAAAAAACTGATTACATAAGGTTTGGATTCGGCTATTTTACGATACCTTGCCTCCAGTTCCTCTGCAGAAGAGTTAAATATCTCCCACTGCAGAATGCGGGACTGGAATTTACAGGGGCAATGTTGACGCAGAAGTTCCGGTGTCAGGTATTGGTCGGCGCTGGGGTCAAAGTATTCTACCTTTAATTCCTTTAAAAATGGCAGATGCTCTACCCGCAGGAGTTCACTATGGAGAG
>DAOVGU010000231.1 GCA_030672255.1 bacterium | reverse complement strand
AACCAAAAATCTAAAGAATCCCCAAGAAAAAAACCCGGGTATAAATAAACTTATCCCCGGGTTTTTATTTTATTGTATGAAATTTCAAAATTATTTCTTCGCAACCTGAAGGTTGCGGCTACCTGGTAGTCGCAGGTCTTTAGCCTGCGATAATTTACCGAGATGGAACTGAAAGTTAATTTAGTCAGAGAATAAAGTTGCTGTGAGAATTGTCTGGAAGTTAATCCTCTCCGCATATCCCTACTGAAATGAGCGAATAATATAGGAGCGGAATTATGGATATTGAGAAATTTAGGGATTATGAGGCAATCATCCAGAATGTGGCTGATGTTGCAATACTTTTGGATGGCAATGGAAGGATAGAACGGGTGAACCCAGCAGCAACCCATCTTCTAAGGTATCAAGAAAAGGAGCTTCTTGGCAAAAAAATTGAGGATTTCATCTCTGAGGATCCGAAGCAGAAATTAAAAAACTGTTTTTCCCGGAAAAAACCTCTCTACAATTATGAGGTAACGTTCATCGCTAAAAATGGAAAAAAGATTACTCTGACCATTAATGCTTCTCTTGACCCGAAGAAGAAGGATATAATCCTTAGCGGTAGGAATATGGAAAAGATGAGCGGTCTTATTCGGGATCTTAAAAATTCTTACCGAGAATTGGAAGCAACACAAGAGCAATTGATCCGCTCAGAGAAATTGGCCTCCGCCGGCAGGATGGCGGCTTCTGTGGCTCATGAAATAAGAAATCCCTTAAATGTCATCTCCATCGCCGCCCAGCAATTGAGCAAAAAGTTTAAAGAAAGTTCTTCTCAGAAACCGTATATGAATTTGATTATTAAAAATATAGAGAGGTTAAATTATCTTATTGAAGAGTTTGTGAGCTCTGCCCGACCACCCCAATTGAAAATGAGGTTGTCTAACATCGGGGAAATTCTTCACGAGGTTGTACCTGCCACCAGCGAAAAATGTCAGAGCAAGAAAATCAAGATTATTGAAAATATTAAGCCTCGTCTTCCGATGCTCAGGGTGGATAGAGAACGCATCTATCAGGCATTTTTCAATATGACTCTTAATGGGATTGAGGCTATGCCTCACGGTGGCACACTAACCATTAGCGCAGAGAGTAATGCAAAATTTATAAAGGCTAGGTTTACGGATACCGGCGAAGGTATTCCCAAAGATGATATGATTAGACTCTTTGACCCTTTCTTCACCTCAAAAAAAGAAGGTATGGGCTTAGGATTATTTGTCTGCTACGGAATTATTTCCAGCCATCAGGGAACAATAGAGGTAGAAAGTGAAAAGAGCAGAACAGTTTTCACGGTGCAATTGCCTCTGATAGGGGGGGGTAGCCCTTAAGTAAGATAAGAGAAAAACGATATAAAAAATGCCAGAGAAAATTAAAGATCTACGCTGGGATATCAGAAAGGGTTATGCGGGATATCGCTCTGTCTCCACTCCGGTACTGACCAAATGGATCAAAGAGGGGAAGATAAAAAGAGGGGAGGTCGAAGTTTGGCGCAGCGGTCTTTCCGGATTCCGCCGACCAGAAGCTCTTGATGAATTGAAGCCATATTTTG
This sequence comes from bacterium, assembly GCA_030672255.1. Taxonomy (GTDB): domain Bacteria; phylum Ratteibacteria; class UBA8468; order UBA8468; family UBA8468; genus DAOVGU01. Next base: position 2,791 of record DAOVGU010000231.1, on the reverse strand, counting down.
AGATCTGGGATAAAAAACATCTTCCTGAAAAGCCAAAGGAGAAAATTCGCCGGCCGAAGAAAATAAGGAATATTCTAGTTATAGATGACGAGAAGGATTTATGTTCTCTCATTGCCGAAGTCCTGAGCGAGAAAAAATATACGGTGGCCACCGCTAATACATCCAGACAAGGAATCTCCCGAATAAAAAAGAATAAGCCTGACCTTATCTTGTTAGACCTGAAACTTCCCGATGTTAAAGAGACAGAATTCTTATCCCGAATCCGAAAGAATTATCAGGAGATATCGGTGATTATGATTTCTGCTTATGGGACTGAGGAGATAAAAAAAGAGGCAAAAAAGCTGGGAGTATCCGGATTTGTTGACAAACCATTCACTCCTGAAAAACTATTAAAAGAAATAAGAAAAATCTCAAGGAAATGAAGAATATCTTAATCGTTGATGATGAGAAGGATTTCCGGGGTCTAGCCTCTGAGATTTTAAAAGAACAGAAATACATTGTGCGCGAGGCAGGGGATGGGGAAGAGGCGATAAGGAAAATAAAGGAGAAAACTCCTTCCTTAGTCCTCCTTGATTTGAAACTGCCAGGGATTGATGGGTTGGAAACCTTGAAAAGAATTCACAAGGAAAACCCTGAACTTCTCGTTATTATTCTTACCGGCTATGGGGATATAAAAAGTGCAGTGAGAGCAACAAAATTGGGCGCCTATAATTATCTCATCAAGCCATTTAATAATGAAGAGATGGTTTTAGAGATTAAAAAGGCTCTTCAAACCCTGGAATTAAAGGAGAAGCTTACCGAGTTAAAGGTAAGATTGGGAGAAGAAGTTTATCAACCTTTAATAGGGAATTCCCCGTCAATGCAGAAGATTCACAAACTAATCAAACAGGTCAGTGGCTATGATACTCCCATCCTTCTTCAAGGAGAGACAGGGACCGGCAAGGAAGTTGCCGCCCATCTTATCCATCAGGAGTCCCGGAGGAAAAATAAGTCCTTTATCACCGTTGATTGCGCCAGTTTACCTGAATCTTTAGTGGAAAGTGAACTATTTGGTCATGAGAAGGGGGCCTTTACCGGGGCCGATAACAAAAAATCAGGCCGTTTTGAATTGGCAGAAGGAGGAACTCTTTTTCTGGATGAAATAGGGAACCTTTCTTCCTCTATCCAGACAAAATTATTAAGGGTCTTAGAGCAGAAGGAGGTTCAGCATTTGGGAGGAGAAAGACCGATTAAGGTTGATGCCAGACTTATTGCGGCTACCAACCAGAATCTAAGGGAGAAGGTTAAAAAAGGCTCTTTTAGAAGGGACCTTTACCATCGGCTCAATACCTTTGTTATAACCCTGTCCCCTTTAAGGGAAAGAAAAGAGGATATCCTTCTTTTAAGTAACTATTTCCTTGAGCATTTTAATAGGGAATTGGGCAAAAGGATAAGGAATTTTTCCTCAGAAGCAATAGAGATGCTCCTAAAATATTCCTGGCCAGGGAATGTCAGAGAGTTAAAGAACAGCATTGAACATAGTGTTATTCTCGCCAATAAAGTAATTTTATCCCAGAATTTGCCTGCTTTCCTTCGTAGAGAGAAAAGGACAGAGAATAAAAATTTGAGAGAAAAAGAGAAAGATGTAATCAAGAAGATTTTGATAGAGACAAGTTGGGAAAGGAAAAGGTCAGCAGAAATCTTAGGAATCTCTCGCAAGACCCTCTATAACAAGATTAAAAAATATAATTTAAAAGCATAGCAATTTCCTTTTTACGCAACCTGAAGGTTGCGGCTACCTGGTAGCCGCAGGGCTTTAGCCTGCGCTAATTTAAGCAAAGTAATGCCCGAACTTTCTCTAAAACAGAAGTTAGAGGTAAAAACTACAGGAAAACTTATCGGCCGAATAAAATTGGCCACATCCTTAGCCGAACCATCCTCTCTCCCAAAACTTATTGAAGAAACAGAGAAAGAGCCCTTGTTTCAACAATTAGTTTCTGAAAGGGTTATCCGCTATTCAAGGTTTAGAGGCAGCAGACTTGCCTCCTCTTTCGAGCAAATTCAGGAATTTAATTTAGCGGATAACTCTCTTTTTGATCTGCAATCCTTCCTGAAAGGAAGAGAAAATATTATAAAAAAGATAAAAGCATTGGGAAAGGAGAGATTCAAAAAATATCTTTACGATGGAGAGTTCTCGTCCGGTGGACGAGATGGGGATGGGAAAATAGATAAAGAGATTAAAGAATTTGTTCTTGATTTCTCTATTCATAATCAATTTAGTTCCCTGCCAAAATCTCAAACCATCCACTATTCCAAAATCGCAAGAATAGAAAGGGTAAATCAGGAATTTTGCATCTCCTATTTCTCCTATCATCAGGGAAGAGGGAAATATTCTATTGATTATGAAAGACTGAAGGAGATAGAGGAAAAGATAGAAAAGAGGCGGTTAAAGCGATTGATTAAAAATCTTGAGATGATTAATAATCAGAAATCGCTTCTCCACTCTATTTTAGAGAATATCGTAAAGAGCCAAAAATCATATCTTGAATCCGGAAATTACGAAGATTTAAATGCTCTCTGCCAGAGAAGATTAGCCAGAAATCTTAAAGTTAATCCAAGTTCCATCAGTAGAGCCATAAGGTATAGAACTGTAGAAACCTCTTCTGGAGAAATCCCCTTAAAGAGGTTTTTTGTAAAGGAAAATGCAATAAGAAAAAGACTCCTTGAACAGATTATTGCCAAAGAAGGAAAAAATGATTCCGATAGAGAACTCAAGGTAAAATTTTCTCTCCCCTTTTCCCGGAGAACCATT
>DAOVGU010000024.1 GCA_030672255.1 bacterium | reverse complement strand
GACTAAAGGAATAGGATAAGTATTATTGATAGTCTTAGAACTTTCATCGAGTCTGATGGAGAAGCTCTTATTCAAGAGCATCTCTTTTAGTTTACGGAGGTCATTTTTCTTGTAAAGCGGTGCAGGTACCACTAGGGCTAATTCTATTATCTCTTCCTTAGTTTGGTTACTCCAGAAGGTAAGGCTACTACCAGGACTCCATTCCATAGTAGCAATCTTCCCTTTTTGCAGTATAAGGATATTCAGGTCTGGCTTAAGGTGATAGCTATCTTTAAGGGTAAAAATATCAGGTGCCTTGTTAAATTTATAAAATGTAGAGTAAGTAGCTTTATCAACACTAAGCCTATCATACCCTTCACAACCTATAACTGTACCTATAGGTTCTTTTCCTCCTTCTATACTACGCTTGATCTTAAGGCGAAGATAGGGAGTATCATTATCAATAATAAAATCTCTGTCTTCTTTTATAGTAGTTTTTAGATATGGTATATTAAATTCAACCTTTGACTTTAATATAGCCCTGTACCCTGCAGGCTCTATGTAATCTTGAAAGCTCTTATATTTTCCATCATATTCAATCACTCCTTTGCTTACAATGGTCTTAACAAAGGTTTTTGTTATAGCAAGACTTAAGGAATTACTATCATAATGGGCTAACCCCTCAGGGTCATAGAGAAGTTCTCCCCCATCTTTGTCTGGGAAAATGTAAGCCCTTAAATAGTTGTTCTGGATAAAACTGGTCTCTGCTGGATAAGCGTATCTTATCCTCTTCCAGATAGGAAACTGTTTCTTTTTCTTTTCGGGTTCAGATGTCAATATCCCAGAATCAAATATCCCATTTCTTCCAGTTGAAGCTAAATTGCTAGTTACTGCACATTTTATCGGGTCCTGGGTTATACCATATACATATCGTCTCATCCAATCGGGACAGATGTTTTCTGCCTCTCCCAACCACCAGATGCCACTCTGACTATATTTGTCACCCCTTGCCCTATCCCGAAACCAGTCATTACACTGCTTGAGCACCCAATCTGGCTGAGTTGTCCCACCTACCTTGTTTAGTGTGGGAAGAGCCCGGCAGTCAGCCTGATATATCCCATATTGCTTACCTAATTCCCCATCAACAGAAGCATATCCAAAAGGATTGGCGGGCTTTTTATCATCAAACCCATTATAGCCCAAACCACAACAGTTAGCAGTAACCAAAATCGTCCCTGGAGTGGGGCAGGGGAGGATTCTATCTGACTTTAGTCCATGAGTCTCTCCTTGAAACATCCCTGGATTGTACAACCATTGTCTCTTTATCTGGTTTATCATACAGGGGGTAGTTAATAGTCCGGCGGACTCCTGTTCAAATCCATCTATTGAGCCTTTCCAGCCTGATTTTAAGACATTTGAAAAGTCACGGCTAATCTTCTCGGTAAGATTGAATATCCACCAACGTGGAGGATTCCAATATTCACCTCTGTACGGATAATGAATGTACCAAAGCAATAGCATATCCTTTGAATGAACGTGGTCGGTCAACTCAGCTAATTTTCTATCATCCCAGATAGATTTCTTGTTATGCTTATAAACGTCCCCTCCTTTGAGAGGATCCTTTCTATCCCAAGACATAGGTAATGAGACTATAGTACTTTCTTTTTTCCAAATTGCGCCTGTAAGATAAAATTCCAACAGGTTCGCTCCCCATTTATAGCTTTCGTTGATAGCTCTATTTTTTATGTAACTTAATCCAACTTCTTTTTCTCTTTGGTAAATGATAGGACTCTCCCAGCCCCAGACATCTAAATAGACTCTACCTGGATGTTCTTCAAATAGTGAGTGCCTGGATAAAGGTTCTTTTATCTGGTTTAACCTGAATGATACAGGGATGAATTTCTCACTCTGGAATCTGGCAGAAAACCCCTCAGGATTTACTACATTTGGTATATCGGGACTAACTATTGTAATAGAATGTACTCCTTGTTTCCAGCAGATAAAGGGAAAAGAAATCTCTCTCACCTCAAAGATATTATTATCTTTTACTGTATATCTAGGGTGGGTAACACCAAAGTTACCTATTTCCTCTTTATCAAAGAAGATTAAACAATAAGCAGAACGGGGCTGGTTTAAGTATTCATCTACTTCAGGAAATTCTAAATTACATTCTGGATTTGCTGAATCAATCTGCTCCTCGGTATTCTTTATCCATTTCTTTAAAAAGCTGCCTTTAAGATCACCCGGCCAGTTAAGTGAGGCATAAGTATTACCCTTTCTTGCTAATGGATATCTTAAGTTCGCTCCCTTTTTTATCTTCTTTATCTTTGTCTCAAGAAAAGCTAAAGTAAAGTCATAATAGCCTGGGGCAAGATTGAAGCTTAAGGTGAGATTCTCTACACCCTTACCATATTTTTGAAGGTTTCCTGTTAGTACTCGTGGCAAATTGAAAATTTTTTGTTTATCCCAGTTAGCTGGTATAACATAACTCCATTCTCTAAGATTAATATCTGAGAATTGCTCATTATAAATAATCTCTTTCCTTGAAGTATAGACTCCAGGTTTAAACGAACCTATCTGCCAGACTAAATTACCTTTATTTACTACTTTTTTAGTAACCACTTCTATTTCTCCTTTTTTTGTATTTTGGATATACTTCATTTAGATAATACTCATCCAGCCGCTTGTGAAGAGAAATAATCTTGGGGTCATCTTTCTTCTTCCAATACATCCCGCAAGCTGTAAAAAAAAGAAGATCATGGTCTCTCATCCTGCTGAAGCGTTCTTTAATTGTCTCTTCCTCTTTACCTTCAATTAACTCCCCGCCTGCACGCAGAATAATAGGACGTCCTCTGATTTTTTGAAGGGCAGTGTCCAGGTCAGTGCATACACTGGAGGAGTTGAAGACAATGCCACATTCCGTATAGCGTACATTGGGTATCCACTCAAGTGGTTTTGTTATAGCTTGTATTCCCCTTACCAATTGTGCCTCCAGAGAACTATCACTCACATTTCTACCTTGCTGTTTGAGTTCAGAAGGATCTAGCTGTCTTGAAAGACGGAGTGGAGAAAATGAAGGGCGACGATTATTTTCCAGATCGTCCCACATATTAAGGATATTTTTATGTGGTTTTTTCTCCATTGTCTCAAGTAGTGTATCAATCACTTTTTGCAACATTATCTCTCAGTACCTCCATTTTATCTACAATTTCTGCAATTGTGCTGCTTCCAGAGTATTCTTCAAGAGCATCGCAGTTGTTAGCGGTCCTACTCCTCCTGGAACCGGGGTAATCCAGGCTGCCTTTTCCTTTGCCTTTTCAAATTCTACATCCCCAAGAATTTTTCCTTCTACCCGATTAATCCCCACATCAATAACGATTGCTCCTTCCCTGATCCAATCTCCTTTAATCAGATGAGCTTTTCCCACGGCGACAATAAGAATTTCTGCTCTTTTCACATACTCAGGCAGATTTCCTCTTTCTCCGGTAGCAATATGACAGACAGAAATTGTGGCGAATTTGTTTAAAAGGAGTAAAGCGGTGGGCTTGCCGACAATATCGGAATGCCCCACCATCACCACCTCTTTGCCATAAAGATTAATCCCGGCAGTCTCAATCAGTTTCATAATCGCGGCGGCGGTGCAGGGAATAAGTTTTGGTTTGCCATAGAGAACCCAACCCATATTGGCCGGATTGACTCCTTCCACATCCTTATCCGGTGAAATCGAAGACTGAACCTTGATGGTATCTATACCCGGAGGAAGAGGCAGTTGTAAGATAATGCCCGTTACCTCTCCATTTTGGTTTAACTGTTGGATATGGTCTATTACTTCTTTTTCCCCTGAGTTTTGTCCTAAGGTATGAAGTTCATATTCAATCCCTAACTTTTCACAATTCTTTTGCTGGGCACGGGTATAGACGGCTGAGGCAGGATTTTCCCCTACCTGCACCGCCACTAAGTTGGGAGAAATACCTTTTTCCTTTAATGATTCTACCTCTTTTTTTAAACCTTCCTTGATTTCTCCAGCGATACTCTTTCCATCTAAGATTTTTGCAGTCATTTTCCCTCCAATTTTTAATCACTAATGTCATTGCGAGGCGTCCTGAGTGAAACGAAGGAACAGCCGTGGCAATCCCAACGAGATTGCTTCGTCGCCCTGCTCCTCGCAACGACTTTCGTCGGATTGCTTCGCCTTCGTCTCGCAATGACATGGTTTCATTTTTTTATCAATCTTTCTACCTTCTTTACTACTCTCTCTTCAATTTTCTTTCCTTCCCTAAGTAAAGATTGGAGAATCTTTCTTTTTTTTGTTACAAACTCCTTATCTTTAATACCAGCAAGGTTAATCTCTACATTGAGGGCAGCAGTTTCCAGAGCACCCAAACTAAAAATGACCGAGACCCCAACATCGCTGATGAGATTACGATTTCCCTTCTCCACCAACTCTTCATTCAATTTTAATAATTGGAAGGCTAAATTTGCTACATCAAAGGGAACTTTACTTGCCTGGCGAAGAGCTCTTTGCATAGCCTTATCTCGTTCCTTGCCTTTAGGCATCCGATAGACTGCCGAGACCTCAGTATAAACAAGGCTATCCTCTTCTGTCAATTGACTCAATCTTTCTCTTAATTTTTCTACTCTTTCCAATATTCGGGCAACACTCTTTTCTACTCTTTTATATTTTGGTTTGCCGAGAGTGAAGTTGGCAACCATACTTACCAGACCGGCAGCCAATGCTCCCAAAAGGGCGGAGGCACTGCCCCCGCCAGGGGTTGGGGATTTAGAGGCAAGTTTGTCCAAATAACTCTTTAAAGATTTTTCCCGCCACATTATTTGTGAATAATATCACAAAATATATTTTGCGTCAATTGACATTGTTTCTTTTTTATATTAATGTTTTATTAACTACAATGCTGAAAGCATTATTTTCTCCTCAATCTGTTGCGGTTATTGGTGCTTCATCCGATGAGAATAAGGTTGGAGGAAGCATCTTCAAAAATATCATTTCTGACTTCAAGGGCAAGGTCTTCCCGATTAATCCCAAAAGAAAGGAAATTTCCGGTTATCGGTGTTACCCGGATATTGGCCTACTTCCTGAAAGTCCAGAACTTGTTATTATTGCCATCCCGGCAAAATTTGTTTCTTCGATTTTAAAGGACTGTGGCCAAAAGAAGGTAAAAGTAGCAATCATTATTTCTGCAGGATTCAAGGAATCCGGAGGAGAAGGAAGAGAATTAGAAAATGAGATTAAAAAAATAGGAAAAGAATATGGTATCCGCACCCTTGGCCCAAACTGCCTTGGTTTTATTAATACTTTCAGTAATTTGAATGCATCCTTTGCCAAGGTAAAGGCAGAAAAAGGAGAGATCTCCTTAATTTCACAATCCGGCGCTCTCTGTACCGCAATTTTAGACTGGGCAAAACTGAACAGAATCGGCTTCTCCAAGTTTGTCAGTCTGGGAAATAAGGCCGATATCAATGAAAGTGATTTGCTCCTGGCCCTTAAGGATGATAAAACAACGAAGGTTATCTGCGGCTATCTTGAAGATGTTGTGGATGGAGCCAAATTTATGAGAATCGCCAAAAGCGTTTCCAAAGAAAAACCTGTTCTTCTGATGAAGTCTGGTACCACACCCGAAGGAATAAAGGCTGCTTCCTCCCATACAGGAAGTTTAGCCGGCTCCGATAAGGCATATGAATCAGCCTTTAAACAGAGCGGGGTAATCCGGGTTTATTCCTTAGAGGAACTTTTTGATCTGGCCATTGGCTTTTGCTTCCAGCCCCTTCTTAAAGGAAATAAAGTTGCGATCATCACAAATGCGGGAGGACCCGGCATCATTACCACCGACAGTTGTCAAAAGGAGGGTCTAAAATTAGCCTCCTTTGAAAAGGATACCCTGGAACTCCTCCATTCCCATCTACCACCTGCTTCCAATATCTATAATCCGGTCGACATCTTAGGGGATGCCTCTGCCTCCCTTTACAAATTGGTTTTAGAGATCATTTTAAAGGATAGAAATGTTGAGGGAATAATTGTTCTTCTTACTCCGCAGGCAATGACCGAAATTGAGGAAACGGGAAATGCCATTATTGAGGTTTCCAAAAAAGCCAATAAGCCGATTCTCACCTCATTTATGGGAGAGGCAAGTATTAAAGAAACCGCCGATAATTTAAGGAAAAATAAAATTCCCAACTATTCATTCCCTGAAAGAGCAACAAGAACTTATGGCGCAATGGCAAGATACCGAGAGTGGCTTCTTCTGCCCGAAGAGAAGCCGGTAAGATATAGAATCAAAAAGGAAAGGGCAAAACAGATACTAAACAGGGTAAGGAAAGAAAAAAGGGTGAATCTCTCATCCTTCGAGGTAAAAGAAATCCTCTCAAATTATGGAATCCCCTGCCCCAAGGAGAAACTGGCTAAAAGTCCGATAGAGGCAGAGAGGATTGCCAGCGAAATTGGCCTTCCGGTTGTTCTCAAAATAGCATCCCCGGAAATAATTCATAAGTCTGACATTGGAGGAGTAAAATTTGGGACAAAGAAAAGTGAAATAAAAGAACTCTTTGAACTAATAACTGAGAAGGCGAGAAAACATTTTCCCAAAGCAAAAATCTGGGGGGTAACTGTCCAGGAGATGGTTAAGAAGGGGAAAGAGGTTATTTTAGGGATGAGTCGGGACCTCCAGTTTGGCCCTCTAATAATGTTTGGTCTGGGAGGAATTTATGTTGAAATCTTAAAGGATATCTCATTCCGTATTGCTCCCATTACCCAAAGGGAAGCAAGAAGGATGATCGAAGAGATAAAATCATATCCTCTTCTCACCGGAGTAAGAGGAGAAGAAGCGGTAAAGATAGATTTAATTGTTGATTGTCTATTGCGTCTTTCCCAGTTAGTTATTGATTTTCCGGAGATTTTAGAGATGGATATTAATCCATTAAAGGTAAACAAAAAGAAAGCGGTAGCTATTGACTATCGCCTGACGATTAAATGACGAAGTCATTGCGAGGCATCCTGAGTGAAACGAAGGAACAGCCGTGGCAATCCGACGTAGTCGTTGCGAGCCCCGTATTAAATACGGGGCGATGAAATCGGCTCGTGGCAATCTCAATGAGATTGCTTCGCTTACACTCGCAATGACAAGCGAGGAACCTCACTCGCAATGACAGTGTAGTTTGCTTTTATCGCAATAAGAAAGGAGGAAAAATGGTCTGTTTATATATTGCTTCGACAAAAGGCTATTCAGGGAAAAGTCTGACATCTCTCATCATTTCCTTAAAATTGAAGGAGAGAAAAAGATTGGCCTACTTTAAGCCGGTGGGTACACTTCCGAGGAAGGTAGGAGGAAAATTTATTGATGAAGATGCTCTGTTTATCAATAAATATTTGGGTTTAAATGAGGATATTTCCCTCCTCTCTCCGGTAATCCGAACACCGCGGACAGTCTTAAAACTTCTTAAGAAAAGAGAAAATCTCCTTCCTTCCATCAAGAAGGCCTTCAATAAACTTTCCTCAGGCAAGGATATCGTTGTTGCCAGTGGAGCCGATTCCTTAGAGAGTGGCGCCTGCCTTGGTATTTCAGGAATAGATGTAGCCAGGGCATTAAAGGCGAAAGTTCTCCTTGTCTCTCTTTATTCAGATGAACTTATTGCCGACGAAATCATTTTAGCCAAAGAATTATTAAAGGATAGCCTTTTAGGCGTAATCATCAATAAGGTTAGAGAAGATAGAATAGATGATGTTAAAAAAATAATTATTCCCTGTCTTCAAAAGAGAAATATTAAGGTACTGGGAGTTATCCCCGAGGATAGGATTCTGGAAGCGGCAAGCATTGAAGAGCTCACTGAGGAACTAAACGGGAAGGTTCTCTGTGCCAAGGAAAAGGGTAAAGAACTGGTGAAAAATTTCTCGGTGGGGGCGATGAGTATGGAAAGTGCTCTCCGCTACTTCCGCGCCCTTCCCGATAAGGTTGTCATTACCGGAGGAGACAGGGCTGACATTCAATTGGCGGCACTGGAGACAGATACCAAAGCCATTATTCTCACGGGGAACCTCTATCCAAACAGTCTTGTTCTCAGCAAGGCTGAAGAAATGGGCATTCCTTTTATCCTTGTCTCTACAGATACCTTAACTACCGTAGAAAGAATTGGGGAGCTTTTAGGTAAGATGCGGGTAAGAAGTAAAACCAAGATTGAACGGGCAGAGAAACTCTTTGCCAAAAACTTAAATTTCCCCCTCCTTTTCAAAGAGCTGAATGAAAAGAATATCTAATCAGAAACCTATTCTTAATTTGATCAGAGAAAGAGGGCCTATCTCTCGAACTGAAGTTATCCGAATCCTGCAGATGAGACCAGGCACCGCTTTGGAATCTATAGAAGAGTTAAGACAGAAAGGATTAATCGAAGAAGCGGGAAAGGCCAAATCAACCGGAGGAAGACGACCAGTTCTCTTAAAATTAATCCCTGAGGCTCGTTTTGCCATTGGTCTTCATCTCCGGAAAAGGGATACTGTCTTGGTAGTAGTGGATTTGCAGGCAGGAATAGTCTATGAAGACAAGGTAAAAAATCGGTTTAAAGACAAAAAGACACTTTTAGGCTATATTAGCAAAAATCTTGATAAGATTTTCCGGGCAACAAAAATATCTACGAATAGGATTTTAGGAGTTGGCCTTGCTATTCCGGGTCTGGTTGACCGAGAGAAAGGAATCTGCCTCTTCTCTACCTATTATTCCTGGTGGAAGGATATTGCCTTGAGAAAACCTTTAGAAAAAAAATTCCATCTTCCTATTTCTTTAGAAAATGACACCAAAAGTCTCACTTTAGCCGAGCGATGGTTTGGGAGAGGAAAGGAGAGAGACAATTTCCTCTATCTTGATCTTGGCGAAGGGATTGGATTGGGGATATTTCTTAATGGAGAAATTCACGAGGGGAAAGGTGCTGCCGGAGAATTTGGCCATACTACTATTGACCTCAATGGCCCTCTCTGCAGGTGTGGTAAGCGAGGATGTTTAGAAACTTTTGTCTCAACCACAGTACTGAAGAGAAAAGCAGAAAGAGCATTTAATCGCAATATTAGTCTTCCTGAGATGCTAAGATTAGCTGAGAAAAGAGAGAGAAAAACTCTTCAGATTTTGGAAAGAGCAGGAAAATATTTAGCCATTGGTATTGGCAATTTGATTAATCTCTTCAATCCCGGTTTAATCATCATCGGAGGACCCCTTTCCCAATTTGGCAATTTCCTTTTAGAGCCAATGAGGCAGAATTTATCCTCCCAGGTTTTAAAAAGACCACTTGAGGATGTAACAATAGTTTCTACTCAGTTGGGTGAAGATGCTGGTGTCCGGGGAGCAGCCAGCCTGATTCTTAAAAAATTCTTCCAGTAAAATTGGAAATTTGACAGAGTGCATTTTTTGTGCTAAACTTTTCTACAGATTGTAGTAAAGTTTGAAAATAAAAGGAGTTAAAATGGTGAGTATTAAAAAATTAACTGAGGGAATAAAATCGTTTGCTATTAATGAAGGGGCAAATTTAGTGGGCATTTCTTCTGTTGATAGATTTAAAAATGCTCCTTTATTGATGAACCCTCAAGGACATTTACCAAGTGCAAAATCAGTAATTTCAATCTGTATCCATATCCCAGATGGCTGTGTGGAGTTTAGTGGAGAACCTCCTTATGTGGTTGGACCTTATACACTTACCAATGTTATAAGTAAGAAATTGGACTGCATTGCTTTCAAATTAGCCCAATTTTTGGAAGGAAAAGGTTACGCTACTATTCCTATTGCTGCTACGGGATACTATAAACTTAAGCATCACAAAGGTCCCTTTACTCCCCTTGTTCCGGATATATCTCACATCCATATGGCAGTGGCAGCTGGGTTGGGAGAGTTTGGATGGAGTGGACTATTACTCACACCCCAATATGGTCCCCGCCAAAGGTGTGCTACCATAATAACAGAGGCTCCTCTATTAGCAGACCCTCTGTATGGAGGAGAGGCTCTTTGTGATAGATGTATGGAATGTGTAAGGAACTGTCCGGCAGAATGCTATACTAAGGAGGTAGGTAGAGTTAAAAAAGTAAATATAGGAGGGAAAACTTTTAAATACGCCAATATAAATATGTTGCGCTGTGGCTGGAGACATGAATGGAATATGGATATAGAGATACCTATCCCTTCAAAAATTGATAAAGAGGCTATATCAAAGAATTTAGGACACGCTTTTGAAGGATATTGTTGTCCCGGCCCCTGTCTTAGATATTGTATGCCCCCTTCATTAAGGATTAAAGACCCTGATTATTGTCGAGCTCCAAGAAGGAGGAAGCAACTTAAGCCCCAAAATGTTTCTGAAATAGAAGCAATTACTGAGAAAGTAAAGACAATAGTCAGAAATGAAGGGATGGATTTCTTTAGCATTGTTTCCCAAAAAGAAGTAAAAGGTAAGGGAATAGACACGATACTTCCCGATGCAGAATCTTTTATTATAATGGGCATTAGATCTCCTATGCTTCCTCATCAAGAAGACATATATTCACGCCAGATTCTCAATCCATCTCAATTTGTTAAAGTTAAAATAGATTTTGCAGAATTGGCGATAATAGAATATTTAGAAGAATTGGGTTATACCTCAATACCCTGGACAAAAGTTGGTTATTATAAAGGTCTCAAACCTTATCAAGAATATCCCCGGATGAAGAAGAACCAAAGGTTGCTAATTGAATCAAAAGGATTGGGTCAGGTTGATAAGATAGATAGAGAAATACTAACTACCTCTAAGGAGGGGAAAAAGCAAAATATGAAAATAGTAGTTACCAATGCTCCTTTAATTCCACAAAACAAAGAATACATAAAGAAAATATCCTTCAGTCAAAAGGAAGAAAAATCACCTAAATCTCTTACTGAAAGATTAAGGGTTTTTTCGACAGAAAAGGGAATAGACCTTTTTGGTATTGCTTCTGTTCAAAGAATAAAACAGGTCTTAGAAAACCTTCAACCATTTTACCCTCGCTCTTTGCCTATGCTTAATTTAAGAAAATGGGGCGCTGAATATGACGAAGGATATGAAGAAGTAAAACTCATTAAACCCGAAGATTATCTTCCTCAAGCCAAATCTATAATGGTTGTTGGGGTGCATTATCCTGACACTCCCTTGGAAAGGGCTTACGAACCTCCTATAGAGTCAATAGGACCCTTTGTCTTTGCTCAGCACCAGGCACTCTTAGAATCAATATATATTGCTATAGACCTTTGCTGCTTTTTAGATGATTTAGGATATAAAGCAGTGCCTACTCTAGATTTATGTGGAGTTGCCTCCCGAACCTATGGCTATTATGGGGCAACCTGGCCAGATTTTACTTGCAATAGATATGCTGCTATAGCTGCTGGATTGGGTGAACTTGGCTGGCATGGATTAGTTTTAACTCCTCAGTATGGAGCGAGGCAGAGGTTTATAGCTATAGTTACTGATGCTCTGTTAGAAGTGAGTCCTTTATACCAAAGCCCTCCTCTATGCAAAAGATGTTTTAGATGTGTTGAGGCATCTCCCTCCCGAGCCTTAAGTAAGAAAGAGAAGAGAAGTATAAAAATAGAAGATAGACTATTTGAATATGGAAAGATAAATCAAGAACAGTATGATTGGTCAAAGCGATATGGACTTATGAACGAAGAGGGCCCTAAATATCTGGGTTCTAACATCAGTATTAAACCTCCTGAGAATATCACTCCCAAAAAACTGTCTGAGGCCTTTAAACAGATAAATCCTGTCTTAAGAGGTTACCTTGCTGTGGTAGAGAAATGCGTAAAGGTTTGCCCAGCTGGTAAGTGAGAAAATGCAAGCAGTTTTATTAGCCGCAGGTAAAGGAGAGAGATTGGAGCCTTTTACGGCTACCAAACCAAAACCTGTTCTGCCCTTTGCTAACAAATCTTTAATTAAATTCTTAGTTGAATTTATCTCCGGATTGGGTATAAAAGATATTATTATCATAGTTGGGTATAGAGCTGACTTGATTAAGGATACCCTCAAAGAAAAGCTGAGAATTAGATATGTAAACCAGAAAAATCTCTTGGGTCCAATCCATGGGTTATTAGAAGCAAAAGGATTATTAAATGACGACTTTCTTCTGCTTTGTGCTGATTCTTTCATCAGGCCGGAGATGATTAGAAACGTGATGATGCATAAAAATGAAAGCAACTGCCTCTTATGCACCGGGGTTTGCCTGCGGCCGCTTTACCATTCAAAAGCAGTTAGTGATAACCACGGCAATTTAGTCCGGGTAGAGAAGATAAAAGGGGAAAGGCAGTTTGAAGCAAAGACAGTAATTGCTGGTCTCGGTTTACTGAAGAAGAACATGATAAACAAGACAGAGGAATTTGTCCGACAGGCAAAGAGAGACGAATGGACCAATTTCTTTGCATGGTTATCAGAAAGAGAGAAAGTGAAGGTTATCGGCAGCGATTTTAAATTTATCGATATGGATTACCCCTGGGAAATCTGGGATGGTGTGGCTAAAGAATACCTCTTTGAAAAAACCGGAAACTTAATAGCTAAAGACGTAAAGATTGCCAAGGGAGTAAGTTTGGAAGGAAATGTAGTAATTGAGCCTCAGGTACTGATCGAACATGGGAGCACAATCAAAAATTCATGGATAGGGGGAGGTACAGTAATCCTCGCCAATTCTTATATTACCCACGCTTTTATTGGGAGGGAATGTAAGATAGGTCCGCAGTCTTTTGTAGCCGGCACGGTTGGTGATAACTCCAAAATTGGTTATGCTACAGAGTACTCTGCACACGCCTTGGGCAAAGTCCGGTTTTATCATCAGTGTCATGTGAGTGGAGTGTGGGGAAATAATTCAGGAGCTACCCCCTACTGTAGCACAACTGAAGGACGGGTTGCGGGGGATCGAAAGACTAAACAGGAAATTGTTAAGGTAAAAATTAAAGGGAAATTAGTAAGTTCCGGATTGGATGGTTTGGGTCCCTTCATCGGAGAAAATTCAAGTTTACTTACCGGAGCTAAAATAATGCCGGGGAAAAAAATAGGGCCAGATAGCAGTATTGGGCCGAATGTGGTTGTCTATCACGATGTTCCTGCCAATCAGCAATTGATCCTTCGGCAACAACTTGAGGTCCGACCATACTTAAGAGATAGGGGGTGCAAGGTCAATCAGGGCAAAGGAAGAAGGGAAAAAATATGATAACGATAGATGCAAACTTTGAAGGTGGCAATTTTGAAGATATTCATCAGATTGGGACAAACCATTTTTGTGGAAAGGTGGCTGCAAAACTTAAAGAACCTCATTTAAAGTGGTTTTGTTTTCGCATTAAGGGCAATAAAGGCGATAAAGTAATCGTTGATGTTCACTATGGTAAGAACATATTTCCTCTTTCTACAAATGTGAAACCTGTAATAAGTTACAATCGCAAAGAATGGGAAAGAATAAAAAGCACTCAATGGTCAGGTTCGGATCCAAATAGACAAATAGTTTCAGTAACAATAAAGATGCAGAAAAATATTGCCTGGGTTGCTTTCTGCTTTCCCTATGTTTATAGCGATTTAAAGTCTTATCTACAAAAGATAGAAAAAGATTCAAACATAAAGATAGAGACCTTATGTCTTAGTCCTCAAAAAAGAGCAGTTTATTTGGTAACATTAACTGAACTATGTAAAGAAGATAACAATAAGATTGGAGTCTGGATAATAGCCAGAGAACATGCCGGAGAAGTTTGTGGCTCTTTTGTTTGTGAGGGGTTGATAAATTTTTTATTATCAAAAAATAAATTAGCCAAAAAATTGCTGAATAAATTCATATTTAAAATAGTGCCAATGGTGGATGTGGATGGAGTAGCGATAGGTGCTCATGGCAAAGACCAGTGGCCAATGGATTTTGGTCGTGATTGGACAGAAAATCCTACAATTTCTATAGTTAAATCTATAAAAACTGTTATTGATAAATGGGCAAAAACGCATCAATATAAATTATTCTTTACTATTCACTCCCCAGGATCTTGGGATACAAATTCAATTTACACCTTTAGTAAGGGAACATGTTCGGCATCATTAAAATATTATTATGAGAAACAACATAAGTTTATGGAACTTATGGAAAAATACAGCCCTTCTTCTAATAAAATATATGCATCAAGGTATTGCGAGGAAACGATACCTGGAATGTCGACTCAGCTTCAGTATATCAAACATAACGTCTTGGTATTCTGTTTGGAGGTAAGTTATCAACGAGCACTTCCAAACGGTGGAAATATAACTATTCAGTCGCTAAGAGAATATGGCGCTGGGTTAGCTAAAGCAATTTATTATTTAAATTCAGAGGTAACATTATAGCTACAAAAAGTAATGAGAAAATTTAGATGAGAATATCAGGAAACAAGTTTGAAAGGAATAAAAATAATAATCAAGGCGGTCTTGTCTGTGGCAGGCCAAATTGCTTAGAGAGTTCGGAGGCTAATCCTTCAGTTAGAAGAGTTACGAAAACTTGTTTTTGGATCTAAGCCTTTGAGTTTGGCAGCCTGGATAACAGTGGAAATAAGGGAGACGTTCTTTGTTTCTTGTTCAGAGCGATTGCCGAAGATAATTTTTCTTAATTTCATCT
Source organism: bacterium (assembly GCA_030672255.1). Lineage (GTDB taxonomy): Bacteria > Ratteibacteria > UBA8468 > UBA8468 > UBA8468 > DAOVGU01. The sequence goes on along the minus strand of DAOVGU010000024.1, from coordinate 90 downwards.
TTGTGTTTAAGCAATCTTTTGTGCAAGGTCTCAACCTCAGGATGTGAGAGAGGAATTTTGTACAAGTTTTCAAATCTCCGGAAGATACAT
>DAOVGU010000061.1 GCA_030672255.1 bacterium | reverse complement strand
GGATTTGCGGGATGGAAGAGATTACCAATTATTATTCTATTTGTTACACAAAAAAATAATTTCAAAAACGCAATATAATAAATTAAAGGGATGCTATACCACTAGGTGTGATTGTGCTCATCCCACAGATATAAATTTAAGTCTTAATGAGGCTATGACAGTTTTTGATAATATTCACCAGCTTATTTTCTCGAATAAAAAATTACAATGAAAATTTTATTGGTGGAGCCAAATTTCCCAATACCACCAAAAAGCAAGAACCATCGAGATTTTTTGCCGATAGGTTTGTTGAAATTGGCAAGTTATCATAGAAAAAAAGGGGATAAAGTTAAACTAGTTAGAGGTAATCGTTATTTTCCAGACTTTTATCCAAAACAGATTAAAATAACATCCCTTTTCACATATTGGGCAGATTATGTTTGGGAAAGCGTGAAGTTTTACAAAGAGAATTATCCGAAAGCCAAAGTTATTGTTGGTGGCATTTATGCCTCGTTAATGCCTGAACATTGCAGAAAATCTGGTTGTGACGATGTGTTTGTTGGTGTAGATGAAGCAGCAGAAAAATGTGAGCCTGCTTATAACTTAGTTGACGTAGATTATCAGATTGTCCACACAAGTAGAGGTTGTACAAGAAGGTGCAAATTCTGTGGCACTTGGAAGATAGAACCAGAATTTAAGTCTAAAAAAAGCATAAAGAAAGAAATCAAAAGTAATAGGATAATATTCTATGACAATAATCTTTTAGCTAACCCCTACATAAAGGATATATTAGAAGAGCTAAAAAATTCCAAACATAATGGTAGAGTGGTATATTCTGAAAGCCAATGCGGCATAGATGGGAGATTATTGACTCCTGAAGTAGCAAAACTATTAAAACAAGCACGATTTCTGAACCCTAGGATAGCATGGGACCATGGCTATGGACAACGCAAGATGATTAAAAAACAAATCGATATGCTTGTCGAAGCAGGCTATCCAGCTAAGGATATTTATGTTTTTATGATTTATAACTATGAGCCGGATTATTATGAGATGCTTAAAAAACTTAAACAATGCAAAAAGTGGGGAGTTCAAATTGCAGATTGCAGATATAGACCATTGAATCAAACATTCGACAAATATAATGGGCGTGTAAAACAAACTAGCGAAGATTACTATATCCATCCTAGTTGGACAGATAAGCGAGTTAAATTATTCAGAAAAAAAGTCAGGCAACAGAACATTACGATCCGGCACGGTTTCGATTTCTATAGTAGAGAACTAGAAAGATTAGGCGCAAGGAGAAAAAGAGAAATGCCGGTGCTGGCATAGAAAACTTATTAAGTTCTCAAAAATAGGATAATTAAATGGCAAGAAGGAATTATGATAATTGGAGTAAAGAAGAGCTTGCTATGAAAGAAAATCTAAGGAAGAGGGATATAAAAAATGCCTTAATAAATATTTCTGTATTACAAAATCACAAGGGAAGATGATATTTAAAGGTATCAATATTGATTTTCTTGTTCCAGATTTCATAAACGCAATAGCAGAATACCAAACAAAAGTAATGGGAGATAGTAAAGAAAGAGAAAAACTTTCAAACGCTATTACGGCAAAAAGATAAAAAGTTACACTAAAACCCCTAGGCATAAAAAATAGGGACACATCCCATTTGAGTCGGACAAAAACTGGTTTCTGGATAGAGTTATTTGCTTGGTCGTTTGGGCAAAAGGGGAAAGTTCTCAATAGTTACCATACAATAATAGTAGATCCAATATATGTATGGTAATTTTTTATTTGACAGGAGTTACCATACAAAATATAATATTATGATGTTTGTATGGTAACAGGGGTTGAGATAATGGTGATAAAAGGCATATTGAAAGAGGAGCTTGAGAATTCTTTGCAGATGAAAAAAGATTATGAGAATGCATTAGCAAAACTGCCTAAGGGAAGTTTAATAAAGAAGAAAATTAAAGGTCATGAGTATTATTATCTCTTACTCAGAGAATCTGGAAAAGTAAAGTTTATTTACAAAGGAAAAGAAGTACCCCAGGATTTAATAAAACAATATAAGGAAGCAAAAGAATTAAGAGCTAAATATAGGAACTTATTATCCCAAGTAAAAAAACAGATTAAGTTTTTGAGGAGTTCTTTACGTGGAAAAGAAGCAGTATGATTTATGTATAGAAGTTTTAAGGCGGTTAGAGAAAGTTAAAGTACTAAATAATATCGTATTGATTGGTAGTTGGTGTATTCCGTTTTATAAAGAATATTTTTCCAAGGTTGCTTATATCTCATCCATTCGAACCAGAGATATAGATCTTCTTGTACCTAACCCAGCAAAAATTAAAATCAAAGTCGATCTTCCCAATTTACTGAAGGATTTGGGCTTTATTGTCGGCTTCTACGGGAGAAAAGGCTATATAAAATTAGAGCATCCTGAACTGATTATAGAGTTTTTAGTACCTGAGAGGGGTAGAGGTATCGATAAACCGTATCCGCTAACTCAACTTGGTTTAAATGCTCAGGCGCTGAGGTTTTTGGACTTTCTTTCAGCAAATCTAATCCGCCTTAATATTGAAGGAGTTTCAGTTTCTTTGCCCCATCCAGTCAATTTCGCTTTACATAAATTGATAATATCCCCGAGAAGGAAAAATTCAGAGAAAACAACTAAGGATAGAGAGGCAGCTATAAAAATCTTGGGAGCGGTTATCGACAAAGGCGAAACGGAGGCGATTAAAGAAGTTTTTGATTCGATACCGAAAAAATGGCAAAGAAAAATAAGTAATGTTTTGAATGAATTCAAAGAGTTTGAAATTATTAAGACTCTAAGATGAATAAAGTATTCCTGAAAACCTATGGGTGTCAGATGAATGTGGCAGATTCGGAAAGGATAAAAACAGCTCTTTTAAGGGATGGTTATCAGGAGACAGAAAATCCGGAGGAGGCAAATCTCATTATCCTTAATACCTGTGCGGTAAGGAAACGTGCGGAAGATAGAGCCCTTGCCCGGCTAAATTCCTTAAAATATCACAAAAGAGAAAATCCCAAACTTATTATCGGTCTCTTTGGCTGCATCCCTACCCTTTATGGAGAAAAACTGCTTGAGCAATTCTCTTATCTGGACATTCTCTGTGGACCAAACAGCATCGGAAGGATAGATTCTCTTTTGGATGAGGCGAAGAAAGGGAAGAAAGCTGTGGCTTTAAAAGAGGAAGATGGTTTCTTGAATGATAGATGCATCTTGGCAGGAAAAAAGAAGGAGGCATTTCTTCCGATTATGAAGGGATGCGATAATTATTGCTCTTATTGCGTCGTCCCCTATACCCGGGGAAGAGAAAGAAGTAAGCCCTCCTCTCAGATTATGGAGGAGATAAAAAATTTAACCAAGCAAGGGGTAAAGGAGATTACCCTTTTGGGCCAGAATGTTAATTCCTATGGCAAGGGTCTTTCGGAAAGAATCAACTTTGCCGGATTACTGAAATTGGCTGATGGAATAGAGGGTTTAGAAAGAATTAAGTTCATGACTTCACATCCCAAAGATATCTCACAGAGCCTTTTGGAGATAATTGCTTCTTGTAAAAAGGTTGAGAAGCAACTGCATCTTCCGGTTCAATCCGGCTCTGACTTTATTTTAGAAAGGATGAATCGAGACTATTGTGTGGCTGACTATAAAAGGATTGTAAAAAATGCCCGGGAACTCATTCCGGAAATTTCCATCTCTACCGATATCATTGTCGGTTTTCCCGGAGAAAAGGAGAAGGATTTTCAGCAAACATTGGAACTCCTTGCCGAAATTCGTTTTGACTTTATTTATGCTTTCAAGTATTCAGACCGACCGAAGACGGCGGCCAGTCATTTTGAGGGGCAGGTTCAGCAGAAGGAAAAGGAGAGAAGACTACAAGAGGTGTTTAAAGCATATAAATTAACGCAGGCTATAAGACCTGCGACTACCGACTATTGACGCAGGATAAATCCTGCGACTACCAGAAATTCCATACAATAAGAAAGCCTGATAAATCAGGCAACTACTCAAATTAGCGAGGCTAAAGCCTCGCACTACGTTTGGCTCTATGTAGCTTAACCAGGTGGAGGGGCTGATTCAAAAGGTTTTTTGATACTTGACCTCCGGAGAATGGAAAGGAAAATGAAGCCTAAAGCGGTAATGGCCAAAATTCCCACCAATTTAGCCTTTCCTTCGTTCAAGGGATAGGTTATTTCCATTCCAGGTTCTACTACTTCCAATTCTTGAGCATGAATATCAAGTCCTCCCTGATGCTGATAGCAGCTCATATTAAAAATACCGGAGAGTTTGACTCTGTCCCCTTCCCTTGTGTAGGAACCGGCAAACTTAATTTTGCTTAAGTCCTCTTTTTTGCACCAGATTCCAATTACATTTTCACCATCGGTCACATTAATCCAGCCATA
>DAOVGU010000190.1 GCA_030672255.1 bacterium | reverse complement strand
TCTCCATGGTCACTGGTAAATATTAAAAGAACCTCCTCGGAAATCTTAAGTTTCTTTAGGTAATTTAATAATCTCTCTATCCCATCATCGGCATAGCGAATACAAGCATCATAGGCAGGAATTATCTCTTCTGCTTTGTATCTCCCGTCGTAGGCATAGTCATGATGTACCTTATAAGCCTCTTTTACCATAGGACTTTTCTCTAATACCCTCAAATCTGGTACTATTTGCCTATAGTCTTTTTTAAAGAACATCTCCTTATATCTTTGTGGAGCTCTTTTGAAATAATTACAATGAGGGTCCCAGTAATGCACAAACAAGAAGAAATCCTTCTTATAATTTTTATTTAGCCAACCGGTTGCCTCTTCGGTAACCTCATCGGCCGTTCCTCCCTGAAACCTCAATCCCGGGGGAACAATATCCTTAAACCCTCTTACCAACCAGGGCCAGGGATGAGAGTATAACAAAAGATTGGATATCATCCCGGTTCGGTATCCAGCCTTAGCTAAATGTTCCGCTAATAAAGGGGTTATACTGGTAAAGTCATAATTGGTAGGTTCAAAACCAAAGATCCCGGTGTGTAACCCTCTTTGACCGCAGAAGATTGCGGTATAAGCCGGTGGCGTGGGCACATCGGTAGAATAATGCTTCTCAAAAAGTATTCCCTCTTTACTCAGTTGATCAATGCAAGGGCTGGTCTCATAAGGATAGCCGTAACATCCTAAGTGGTCGCTCCTCAACGTATCTACCGCGATTAATATTATCTTCATAATTCCGCTCCTTTTTCTAACTACAAATTAACCCAGTGTAGTTGCCGAGTTTACTCGGCGGCAAAGTAAACTTTGCCACTACAATAATCTGCGTTTATCTGCGTCCATCTGTGGTTTCCGATAACCTAACCTTCGAGAAATTTTTTCTGCCGTCTCTTTGACCATTTTGCCAAAGACCCTTTTTTTCTTCAACAACATACGGAAGGCTGGTCCAGCAATCCCTACTACTCCCGCCAAATTTCCCTGATGGTCAAATATGGGAGAAGCAAATCTTCTCACCCCTTCCCTTACCTCCTGGTCATCAAACCCATAACCCAGCTTTTTAATCTTTTTCAGTTCCTCCCTTAATTTTTTTATTTTGGTGATTGTGTGGTTGGTAACTCTGACCAATCCTTTCCTGATAAATCTTTTAAAATCTTCCTCCGGGATGTAAGCCAAGAGAACCTTACCCGGAGCGCTGGCATGCAGTTTAGGGAATCTACTGCCTACCTTCGCAAAAAGCCGGATGGACTTACTACTTTCCCACTTATCGATAAAGAGAAGAGCATCACCATCCAAGATTCCTAACTCTACCGTCTCGCCACTTTTCTCCATCAATTCCTGAAGAAAAGGTTGCGCTCTTCCCCGTAGGTCTATTTTTTCTAAGAGGCTACTTCCTAAGTGCAAAAGTCTTAAGCCCAATTCATATCTTTTCGTGGTGGTATTGCGGTGGAGATAGTCTCTTTCTTTCAGATTGGATAAAAGTCGGGAGAGGGAAGGTTTGGAAATCTGAAGTTGTCTTCCTATCTGGGTGAAGGAGAGGGGTTCCTCGCTTTCACCTAACAGCTCCAAGATGTTAAGGGTTCGCTCCACCGCAGGAACCTTCTTTTGTTTCATATATGGAACAGAGGTAAAATTTAATTTACTATTTATTATACCCCAAAAAAATGATTTGTCAAGGGGATAGCTTTCTGATATACTTTAATCGTATAGGAATTTCCTTTTTACGCAACCTGAAGGTTGCGGCTACCTGGTAGTCGCAGGTCTTATAGCCTGCGCTAAATTTAACAGAAATGAAAAGTCTCGAGCTTAAACTATATCCCGATCCTATCCTGAGGAAGAAGTGTGAGCCAGTAGAGGAGCTCACAGCAGAAATTAAGGAATTAGTCCTGGCGATGTTGGCGACGATGAAGGCAAAAAATGGAATCGGCCTGGCTGGCCCTCAGGTAGGGGTTTTAAAACAAATCATCACCATCGGCGAAATCCCTAAAGTAACAAAACCAATCGGCCTCATCAACCCTAAGATTATTAAAAAAGCAAAGGGAAGGGAATTTGGGGAAGAGGGATGTTTAAGCATTCCCGGAATCTACGAGAAGGTAGGCCGTTCTAAAATCATTAAGGTTTCCGGTATCACTCCCGAAGGGAAGAAAGTAGTTCTACAGACAGAAGACCTCTTTGCCCGGGTCCTTCAGCACGAGATTGACCATCTCTCCGGAATCCTTTTTCCTGATCGGATGAATCCTTTCCGGAGAGTAAAGACCTATCGCAAGTATCAACAAGTTAATAGGACGCAGATGACAACATAACTGTCATTGCGAGGCGAAGTCGAAGCAATCCGACGAAGTCGTTGCGAGACGAAGTCGAAGCAATCTCATCTTTTCAAAGAAGCGAGGGATTGCTTCGTCGTAAAAGACACTCCTCGCAATGACACTTCGTGTCAGATTGCCACCCCCGTATTGAATACGGGGTCGCAATGACATGTTACCATGATGAAAATAATCTTTTTTGGCAGCGATTCATTCGGTCTTCCGTCACTGGAAGCCTTAATTAAATCAAAGGAAAACTTAGTGGCGGTTATCACCGCTCCCGATAGACCAAAAGGTAGAGGCCTAAGGTTAGAGCAAGTTCCCGTTAAGGAAAAAGCAGCTTCCTATAATTTACCAATTATCCAGACCAAAGATACAAGAGAGCCTCATTTCAAAGAAACTCTTTCCTCTCTGAACCCTGACCTTGGCGTGCTGATTGCTTTTGGCTCAATCCTAAATAGAGAAATTATTAACCTGCCAAAAATGGGCATCATCAACCTTCACCCTTCCCTTTTGCCCAAATATCGGGGGCCAGCCCCCATCCCCTGGGCAATCATTAAAGGAGAAAAGGGAACAGGAAATAGCATAATTAAGATTGATGAAGGAATTGACTCGGGGTCAATCATTCTCCAGGAAAGAATTGAAATAAAAGCGGAGGATACCGCCGGCTCCCTCTCCGAAAGAATGGCAAGAGAGGGAGCAAATCTTCTTCTAAGAGCAATATCCCTGCTAAAAGAGAAAAGGGTAAAGTTGAAGGTTCAGGATGAACAAGAAGCAACCTTTGCCCCTAAATTAAAAAAATCCGATGGTCTCATTAACTGGAGGGGGGAAGCGGTCAAGATTCACAATTTAGTCCGGGCTCTTTCCCCCTGGCCCTCTGCCTACACCTTTCTTGAAGGCAAACGCCTCAAAATATGGGAAACAGAGATTAGAGAAAACCAAGGAAAACCGGGAGAGATTCTTAAACCACAGAAGGATCAACTTCTCATTGCCTGCGGAAAAGGTTCCTTATTAATAAAAAGCCTGCAACTGGAAGGAAAAAAAAGAATGGCTGTTAGTGAATTCCTCCGTGGTCATCCTCTAAAGAAGTAGGGGGCGAATTTATCCGACCCGCGGGCTTGATAAATCAAGCCCCTACAATTTTGAATTACGGATTGCTAAACACCTTCCCGCCGATGATGGTATAGATTGCCTTTCCTTTAAGTTTCCTGCCTAAGAATGGGCTGTTTTTACTCTTCGATTTGAGACTTTCGGTCTTTAGAATCCACCTCACTTTTGGGTCGATAATGGTGATGTCGGCCTTCTTCCCGATACTTAAGCTTCCCTTATCAATCCCCAGAATTTTTGCGGGATTGATGGTTAATTTAGCGATCACTTGAGAAAGGGGAAATTTCCTCTCCACTAAGGCAAGGGATAAAGGGAGGGTCGTCTCCAGCCCAACCATTCCAAAAGGCGCGGCGAGAAAATCCTTTTCCTTTTCCTCTGCCGAATGGGGAGCATGGTCGGAGGCAATAACATCAATTGTGCCATCGGCCAACCCCTTTTTAATTGCTCTAAGATCCTTTTCCTCCCTTAAGGGGGGATTAACCTTACTCTTCGTATCAAAATCTTTTGCCGCATCCTCGGTTAAGGTAAAGTAATGCGGACAGGTCTCACAGGTAACCCTTATTCCTTTTTTCTTTGCCTGCCGGATAAGTTCTACTGAGCCGGCGGTGGAGACATGCGCAATATGAATTCTTGCTCCGATCAACTCGGCTAACATCAAATCTCGGGAAGCAATAATCTCTTCCGCTTGCTTAGGGATACCGGGAAGACCCAGATTTGCGGAAAGCCAACCCTCATTGATCACTCCCCCGGCCGAAAGTCTTGTATCTTCGCAGTGAAGGATGATTGGTTTGGTAAAGATCTTTGAATACTCTAAGGCGCGACGCATAATTCGGGAATCTCCGATAGAATCCCCATCATCGGAAAATCCAATTGCTCCCGCCTTAACCAATTCTCCAAATTCGGTGAGCTCCTTACCTTTCCTTTCTTTGGTGATAGCGGCAATTGGCAAGATATTGCAGAGATTTGTGGCCTTTGCCCGGTCATAGATAAACCTTACCACCGTCTTATTGTCGATACAGGGATTGGTATTGGGCATCACGCAGATGGTGGTAAAACCACCGGCGATTGCTGCCTTTGCTCCCGAGAGAATAGTCTCCTCATCCTCTCTGCCAGGCTCCCTGAGATGGGTATGGATGTCAATAAGCCCAGGAGTGATAAACATCCCTTCGGCTTCAATTGTCTTTCCCTTTACTTTCAGATTTTTGCCAATCTGAGCAATTCGGCCATTCTTAATGAGGATGTCTGCGAGCTTATCGATTCCATTTGCCGGGTCGATGACCCGACCATTCTTAATTAAAAAATTCATCTATCTCCCCATTACGCGCTTGGAGGGGTGCTAACGCGACGAATAAGGAGCGTTGGTTAGCACGCCCGCCGAGTCAGTGAGGCGGGCCGGAAGTCCCGACCCCCTCTTCCTTGAACGCGCTTGGAGGGACTCGAACCCCCAACAACTGGCTCCGGAGGCCAGCGCTCTATCCATTGAGCCACAAGCGCTTCTTAGAAATTGTTTCTGTTATTATATCCTTTTCTCTTCTCAAAAGCAAGTATTCTTCTTGAAAAATTAACCTTTTGATAGGAGTATGTTAAAATATAAATATTCAGTAAAAGCCGTTATTTTCAAGTAGACGTAGGCTGGTAGCCGCAGGATTCATCCTGCGCCTGCGCAACCTAAAGGTTGCGACTACCTTTTGGTACGGTGTTCACTGAGTATTTACGTTAAAATATCCTCGATCGATGTTATTCAGTGGGTGCCGGGTAAAGGTCTTCACCTATATTGTTCGCCTGAGGAGGTAAAAAATCTTTCACAGGGAATTACGATATGCAACTATTCTGGTCAAATTTAATGTCCTAAATTTTGAGAGATACTTTTTTCGCACAGCACAAATTGTGTCGGTTTTCTCCCCCGTATTAAATACGGGGTTGAGATGATATCCAGCATTGCTTTTCCTTCGGCCTGCGACACAATGGCGCACAAACATAGAAGAAGCATCTAAAGAAGTGGCGCAATTTGACGCTCTTCAATATGGAGTGGTAAAATCATGACAGGTGAAATTAAAACTAATCGTTCCGGTAGCTGTGAAACAGAAGAGCTGGATAAGATATTTTGTCCTGCCGCCCTTGAATCTCCTCTATCTAGCCGCCCTGACCCCGAAAGATGTAGAGGTAACCATTATCGATGAGCATGTGGATAAAATCGATTTTGAAAAAGAAGTTGACCTTGTAGGGATTACCTCTCTTACCGCCACCGCCCCCAGGGCCTATGAAATTGCCGATGAGTTCAGAAAGCGTGGCATAAAAGTAGTTCTGGGCGGTATTCACCCTTCAGTGGTTCCCCAAGAGGCCGTCCAGCATGCGGATACTGTAGTCATTGGGGAAGCAGAGAATCTCTGGCCTCAGGTGATAGAAGATTTTACAAAGGAGAGATTAAAGAAATTCTATCAATCCTCTCAAAAGCCGAGTTTGAAAAATCTACCCCTCCCCAGAAGGGACTTACTCCAGGGAAAAAGATACCTGACCAAAAACTTCATCCAGACAACCAGAGGCTGTCCTTTTGACTGCGATTTTTGTTCAGTAACCACATTCTTTGGTAAAAGACATCGTTTTCGTCCAATAGGGGATGTCATCAAGGAGATCGAAAGCCTGAATGGGAATTTTACCGTCTTTGCTGACGACAATGTTGCCGCTCATACTAAGTACGCTAAAGAGCTATTTAAGGCTTTGATTCCCTGCAAGAAAAGATGGTTCAGCCAGGCGGACTTAACCATGGCCCAGGATGAGGAACTTCTCAGATTAGCTGCCAAGAGCGGTTGTGAAGGGGTCTATATTGGGCTTGAATCCTTATCCGACATTGGCTTAAAGAAGTTCAAAAAACAAATCAATTTTAAGGAAGCAATTAATAGGTTCAAAAGTTATGGCATTCGGGTAGAAGGTTCCTTTATTTTTGGTTTTGACTGCGATGACAAGAAAGTGTTTGAAAAGACCCTTAAGTTCGCTCAAGAATTAAGGCTTGATGCGGCTACTTTTCATCTGTTAACCCCGTTACCTGGAACTAAACTCTATGAAAAGTTGGAAAAAGAGAATAGGATCGTGGAACGGGATTGGTCAAAGTATGATTTATCAACAGTGGTCTTTGAACCCAAGCAGATGACCAGAGAAGAGTTGCAAGAGGGGGTTCGCTGGGCGACGCAGGAGTTTTACTCCCTTTTCTCCATCACTAAAAGGTTATTTCCTCCTCCTTTCAAAGCTTTACCTCATATGGTAGCCTATAATCTAGGCCGTAAAGCTGCTTTGCTTAAGGCTGCTTAAAAGATGATGTTCTATTAGAGTTCGAAAATCGCCTCTATCTAGGTGAGCCAGAGGCGCTATTCCCTGATCTCTCCAATCAGAAAAGAGGGAATCCTCATTTTAGAGAGAGCGTTCATTACCCCTTTAGTTTCCTTTTTCGAGACGACAATCGCCATCCCAATGCCAAGATTGAATGTCGCGAACATCTCCTTTTTTGAAATTTTTCCTTTCTCTTCAATAAGACTGAAGATAGGAGAAATCTCCCAGCTTCCTTCCTTAATTAGCGGTTTCTTTCCTTCCGGCAAAATCCGGGGAATATTTCCTAATAGCCCTCCCCCGGTGATATTGGCAACTCCCTTCAGCGAGAATCTTCTCATTAAGGAAAGGATTGCTTTTACATAGATTGTCGTTGGCCTTAGAAGTTCCTGTCCCAATGTCCTCCTTAAAGAAGGGATGTATCTATTCCATTCTCTTCTCGGAAAAATTTTTCTTACCAGAGAGTATCCATTGGAATGAAGTCCATTGGAGGCTAAACCAATGATCTTATCGCCAACCTTAATTTTGCTGCCGTCAATAACCTTTCCCTTTTCTATGATACCTACTCCGAACCCGGCAAGATCAAAGCCATCTTTCCCGTAGATAGCGCCTAATTGAGCCGTCTCCCCACCAACTAAACTACAGCCAGACAACTGGCAACCCTTGATAATCCCTTTGAGAATCTCCGTATCCCTTTTTTCTTTCAATCTTCCTAAAGCAAAGTAGTCCAGAAAAAACAGGGGTCTTGCCCCGGTAGTAATAATATCATTAACCACCATTGCCACTAAATCAATTCCAATGGTATCAAACTTTCTTAATTTTTCGGCGATGAGAAGCTTCGTTCCTACATTATCGGTTGAGGAGACAAGAACCGGCTCCTTATATTTCTTATCAAGTTTAAAGCAAGCCGCAAATCTACCAATTCCGGAAAGGACAGACGAGCTCTGTGCTCTCCTTGCCAGAGAAGAGGCCCTCTTTACAAACCTTCCTGCCTCTCTGATGTCAACCCCGGTTTTTTTGTAGGTTAAACCCGCCATTTGTTTTTGTAAAATTGCGCTACTTCGAAGCTTCAATCAATAATTTTTAGTATTTTTTTATTATAACCTATTGGGAAGGATTTTGCAAAGTAAGATATTAAACCTTATTGTCAACCAACTTTCCTACCAGTTTCCTAATAGAATTGTGTCGGAATTGTTGAGGATGCATCTCTGAAAGTGATTCACCAACCATTGCTTTCCTTCGGCTAGCGACACAATGGCGCATAACATAGCAGGAATAACAAAGATGTAGCGCAATTTACGTATCTTTTTCGACTCTGTCAGTTTTTATGTTATACTATAACAATTGTGGAGAAGATCAAAATTGGTCATATTATTACGAGGTTGATTATTGGTGGGGCCCAGGAAAATACCATCTTTACGGTAGAAGGATTGAGGAAAAAGGGTTATGATGTTACCCTTATCTCTGGCCCTGGCCTTGGTCCCGAAGGTTCTCTAATAGAGGAAACGAGAAAAAAAGGGCTCAGAGTCATTATCATTCCCGAATTAAGAAGAACAATTAATCCTTTTTTAGATACGATTGCTCTTGTGAAATTATATTATCTTATCAAAAAAGAAAAATATGCTCTTGTCCATACCCATTCGTCTAAAGCAGGAATCTTAGGGAGAATAGCGGCTAAATTAGCCCGCGGGCGGGCTGTTATTATTCACACAATCCATGGCCTTCCCTTCCATCCCTATCAGAATAAAATTTTAAACTTTGTTTATGTCAATTTAGAGCGATTTTGCTCTCTCTTCACCAAGAAGATCATCTGCGTGGGAGCCATAATGAAAGAAAAGGCACTTTCCGCTCATATTGGCAATAAAGAAAAATTTGTCGTCATTCATAGCGGATTTGAGGTGGAAAAATACCAGGACCCACAAATTGATTCTGAAAAAGAAAGAAGGAGATGGGGACTAAACCAAAACGATATCGTCATTGGCAAGATCGGACGGCTTTTCCCCTTGAAAGGCCAGCGGTACCTTCTAGAGGTATTGGACCAAATCAAGAAGGCATTCCCTCAAATTAAATTATTGCTTGTGGGAGAGGGTATTCTGCGCAAGACCTTAGAAAAAAGGGCTGAAGGTCTGGGGATCGAGGATGCTGTTGTCTTTACTGGACTTCTGCCACCAGAGCAAATCCCGAAGGTCATCTCCACCTTTGACCTCCTGGTTCATGTCTCCCTGAGGGAAGGATTGCCAAAGACCGTTGCCCAGGGTTTAGCCGCGGGAAAGCCGGTGGTTGCCTTTGATGTTGATGGGGCTAAGGAGGTTGTGATCGATGGAAAGACCGGTTATCTGGTGCCGGCAAAGGATAAAGATAAGCTTGCCAACACAATTATCAAAGCATTAAGGAATAAGGAAGAATCTATAAGTATGGCAAAAGAAGGCCAGAAATTAATTAAAAAACTCTTTCCTGTAGAAGTGATGGTTAATAAGATTGAAGAGGTATATAACGACGTTATTGGTGTGAAACACTGAGTCCGAACATACTATGTGGTACTTAGTTTACATTCTATTTTTCCTGGTTTCTTTCCTTTTTTCCTTTCTTCTGACACTGGTAATGAGGAGGGTTGCAACCTCCTTTAAAATCCTGGATTACCCCAATGAAAGAAAGATTCATCAGAGTCCAAAACCATTGTTGGGAGGGGTAGCGATTTACCTCTCCTTCCTTTTCACTATTCTCATCGGGATTTTTTTCACCAAGACGGGGCTGATAAGATTTTTGCCCTCTTCTATTCAGAGTTATCTTCCCGGAATTAGATATGCCCTTCTGAAACTTTCCATCATCCTTATTGGGGGAGGTGTTATCCTTTGTTTTGGTTTAATCGATGATTTGATGGGGCTACGTCCACGGTTTAAACTGAGCGGTCAGGTTGCGATTGGGATTTGCCTCTTTCTTGTGGGCATCAGGATTACCCTTTTTATTCCCAATCTCCTGCTCTCGGGAATAATTACTGTCCTCTGGCTGGTAGCAATTATCAATAGTTTTAACCTTTTAGATAATATGGATGGACTCTCGGCTGGGGTTGGATCAATAGCTTCCCTTCTCTTTTTTCTCATTGCCAGTTCTAAAGGCGAGCTTTTCATCTCTACAATTTTAGCAGTATCTCTTGGTTCCCTTTTAGGATTTCTCTGGTATAACTTCCATCCGGCAAAAATCTTTATGGGGGAAGCTGGTAGCTCCTTCATCGGCTATTTGCTGGCGACGGTAGCCATTTTAGGTACCTATTATCACAGGGGAAGCCCCACATTTTTGCCGGTTATCGGTCCCCTTTTAATCTTAGGACTCCCCATCTTCGATATGGCGGGCGTAATCGTAATCAGGATGAGAAAGAGGAAACCAATCTTTCAGGCGGATAAAAATCACCTTTCCCATCGTTTGGTAAACTTAGGGATGAGCCAGAGGGGAGCGGTTGGCTTTATCTATTTAGTGACATTTTCTCTTGGTTTAGGGGCACTTTTCCTGGGAAACCTTAATCTCTTAGGGGGACTTTTAGTGCTTGGACAGGCACTGACCATCATCACTATTGTAGTTCTTCTGGAGGTTACAGGAAGGAAAAATGAAAGGTAAGATTATTGTTGCTTTGGATTTTTCCCGGAGAAAGGATGCCTTAAAAATTGTGGAAGAACTAAAGGGGTTAGTAGAGATATTTAAGGTTGGTATTCAATTATTTACCTCTTGCGGACCAAAGATTATTCAGGAGATTAAGGAGAGGAAGGCAAATATTTTTCTTGATCTGAAATTTCTTGATATCCCTAATACCGTTGAGAAAGCAAGCGAGGCCGCAACCGCTCTTGATGTCGAGTTCTTTGATCTGCACCTTACCGGGGGAGGAGAAATGATAAAAGCAGCGATCACTGGTTCGGAAAGAAGAGCGATGTTGCTGGGTAAGAACCGACCAAAGATTTTAGGAGTGACCGTCTTAACCAGCCAGAGTTCTTCTATTTCTGAGGTGGTTGACTTATCGGCTATGGCAAAAGCCAATGGATTAGATGGCGTTATTGCCTCCGGACTTGAGGTAGGTGAGATCAGGAAAAGGGTGGGTAAAGATTTTCTTATTCTCTGCCCGGGCATCTGTCCACCCTGGGCAAAAAAACCCCAAGACCAAAAAAGGGTCATCGGACCAAAAGAGGCAATTGAGAATGGGGCAAGTTACATCATTGTGGGAAGAGCAATCACCTCTGCTAAAAACCCGCGCGAAGCAACGAAAAGAATTCTGGAAGAGATAACACCCCCACCTCATTCCTCCCCCCTCCCGCCAAGACTCCGGCGGACAGGTGAGGGGGAGGATGAAGGAGAGGGGGAAACAAAAAAATGAAGCGAAGCTGGATTGAGATTAATTTGGGAGCGATCGAATATAATCTTGAGCAGATCAAAAGGAAAATTGGCAAAAATAAAATTTTAGCCTGCATTAAAGCGGATGGCTATAGTCATGGCGCAACTCCAGTTGCCAACGCCATAAAGAAAAAGGTGGAATTCTTTGGTGTCGCCACAATAAAGGAGGCAATAGCGTTACGGGATGCCGGGATAAAAAAGCCTACTCTTATCTTGGGTACAATCCTGCCGGAAGATGCCTCTGCGGTAATTAAAAATGACCTTATCGCCACGGTCTGTACCATTGCCTTAGCTAAAGCCCTCTCCGAGGAGGCAAAAGAAAGAAAAAAAATAGCCAAAATCCACATTAAAGTGGACACGGGCATGGGAAGGATTGGCATTAGACCTGTGAATGCAATTGAATTTATCAAGAAGGTCAAAGCCTTCCCTAATCTTTTCTTAGAGGGACTCTTTTCCCATTTTCCTGCAGCCGAGACAGATAAAAGTTTTAGCCAAAAACAGATCAGAATATTTAAAGACTTAATCACCGGACTAAAGGAAAGCCAAATTGAATTTCCTTTTTATCACATCGCCAATTCTCCCGCAATTCTGAATTTGCCAGGCAGTTATTTTAATCTGGTGCGCCCAGGAATTGTCCTCTGCGGGATTTACCCCTCCAGAAAAATAAAAAAGACCATTAAATTAAAACCGGCTCTTTCCCTAAAATCAAGGGTCGTTTTTATCCAGGAAAAAGAAAAAGGGGACTCTATCAGTTACGGAAGAACATATCGCGCAAAAGAGAGAAGAACTGTTGTAACTTTACCGATTGGTTATGCCGATGGGGTGGACAGAAAACTTTCCAATAAAGGCGTTATCCTGATTGATGGAAAAAGGTGCCCGATAATCGGAGCTATCTGTATGGACCAGTTGATGGTTGATGCCACAGGAATCAAAAATCTCAAAATTGGCGATGAGGCGGTTCTTATCGGCAAACAGAAAAAGGAAAGAATCTCGGTGGAGGAGATTGCCGAAACCATCGATACTGTCCCCCAGGAGATTGTTTCGCGTTTAGGCAAAAGATTGCCAAGAATCTATAAAGGGCAATATAAATGGCAAAAATGAATAAGATTGAAAAGAGTAGAAATCTTGAGGTTGCACCTCTTTTTGAAGAAATCTCCGGTTTAATTGAACAGGCAAGAAGAAAAGTTGCTACTACAATTAATGAGGAAATAGTAATTCTTTACTGGAATATTGGTAAAAAAATTAAAGAAGAAATAATAAAATCAGAGAGGGCTGAATATGGGAAGCAAATAGTGCAATCACTGTCTGCACAATTAATCCAAAAACATGGAAAGGGATTTTCTTCCCAAAATTTATGGTATATGATTCAATTATTTGAAAAATATCCAATTCTCCAATCACTGCTTGGAGAATTCAAAGGACTAAGTTGGACGCACATAATAACTCTTCTGCCAATTAAAGACGATTTAAAGCAAAAATTTTACGCTACTTTATGCCAGAAAGAACATTGGAGCACTCGCACATTACAAGAGAGGATGGGTAGCATGCTTTATGAAAGAACGGCAT
>DAOVGU010000101.1 GCA_030672255.1 bacterium | reverse complement strand
CCCCCCCTAACTTTTTAAATATTGGGGTCTGGTCTCACATTTTCACTTTTTTGTAAATTGTTGAGACATGACCCCCATCATAATGTCTCTATTAAATATTGAAGATTTGAGGGTGAGTTTTGCGGGAGAAAAGGAAAGGATTCCAGTTTTACGCGGGGTAGATTTGAAGGTTGAGAAGGGAGAAGTGGTAGGATTGGCCGGGGAGTCTGGCTGTGGTAAGAGCCTCACCGCACTTTCAATCTTAAAGCTCTTACCCGAGGGAGCCAATTTTGACAAAGGACAAATTTTCTTTGAAGACCATAATATTTTGGAGATGAGATCGGAAGCATTGCAGGAAATTCGGGGCAAAAGGATTGCGATGATCTTTCAGGAGCCAGGGGTCTCCCTAAACCCTCTCTTTACCATTGGCAATCAAATTGGAGAGGCGGTGGAGAGACAGTTTAAAGCGACGAAGTCGTTGCGAGCGATAGCGAAGCAATCTCATGAGATTGCCACGTCGTCCGCTCCAAAGAGCGGACTCCTCGCAATGACACCAAAGTTAAAAGTTCAAAAATCAAAGATAATGGAAGAAACGGAAAGACTTTTGGAATTGGTAAGGATACCAAGACCAAAAGCCATATTACACCAGTATCCTCATCAACTCAGTGGGGGAATGGCCCAGCGGGCAATGATTGCGATGGCACTTGCTCAGGGTCCTTCCCTGCTCATTGCCGATGAGCCAACCACCTCTCTGGATGTTACCACGGAAGCCCAGATTATCGCTTTATTAAAGGAGCTAAAAAGTAATCTAAATATGTCCATCCTCTTTATCAGTCATAACCTTGCTTTGATAAGCAATCTTGCTAAAAGAATTGCGATTATGTATTTGGGTAGAATTGTAGAGGTGGGTCCAATGGATAGGATTATTAATGAACCAGTTCATCCTTATACCCGAGCATTGTTGCTCTGTCTGCCGGAGCTAAAAAAGAAGGGAAAAGCTCTTTCCTCTATCCCTGGCTCGGTACCGGAGCCCTCTGCTTCCTTATCCGGCTGTGCTTTTGCTCCCCGATGCCAGGAAAGAAAAGAGATTTGCAGGAGAGAAGCCCCAAAGATTAGGGAGGTTGGTGAAGGTCATTTTGTTGCCTGTTATAAAATAAGATGTCATTGCGAGGAGCGATAGCGACATGGCAATCTTGAGATTGCTTCGGGACTTTGTCCCTCGCAACGACTACGTCGGAAATGTTAATTAAAGCCGAAGGTCTGAAAAAATATTACTCTATCGCCAAAGAAAGTTTCTCTATCGGAAGCAAAGAGATGGTTGAAGCGGTTGATAGTGTTAATTTTGAAATCAGGAAAGGTGAGATTTTGGGTCTTGTGGGGGAGAGTGGTTGTGGAAAGACAACCTTGGGTAAGTTGCTTTTGAAATTGGTAGAGCCAGATAAAGGAAAACTCTACTATCAGGGAGAGGAGCTCTTCACTCTGCCGCTAAAAAGATTACGCCGCATGCGCAGGGAGCTCCAGATTATCTTCCAGGATCCTTATAAATCGCTTAATCCCAGGATGAGGGTGGCCGAAATCGTTGCCGAACCCTTATTTGTTCATAATTTATATAAAAATAAAGAAAGAGAAAGGGTAAGGGAACTATTAGAACTTGTCGGGCTTCCTTCCTCCTCAATAAGCAATTTTCCCCATCAATTTTCTGGAGGAGGGCGGCAAAGAATCAATATTGCCCGAGCTCTTGCTACCAATCCTGAATTTATTGTCTGTGATGAGCCGGTGAGTAATCTGGATGTCTCAATTAGCGCTCAGATTCTGAATCTGCTAAAAGAGTTACAGAGAAAATTTTCCCTCACCTATCTCTTTATCTCCCATGACCTCTCGGTTGTGGGATACTTCTGTGAGAGAATTATGGTGATGTACAAAGGAAAGATTGTTGAGACAGCCCCAGCAGAAGAACTATACCAGAACCCCTCTCACCCTTACACCAAGACTTTACTCTCCTCCATCCCCAGGATTAAGAGAGGCTAATTTCTATGAAGTCTGGAAAAGTTCAACGCCAGGATTATCATTATAAACGAAATGGGACCTGTTGTGTAATGATGGCCATTGAACCTTTAGCCGGTAAACGTATTGTTGAAGTCAAAGAGCGAAAGACCAAGAAAGATTATGCTCTTTTTATGAAAAAGGTTGAAAAAGTGTATCGAAAAGCGAAGAAGATTATTTTGGTCCAGGATAATCTCAATACCCATAATCTTTCTTCGTTCTACGAGACATTTTCACCGAAAACTGCATTTTATCCCTTCGTTTCCAGTTTCCAATTTTACTTCATAAGGGCTTTTTATTACCACTTTCTTCATTTTTTTCCGCAATTTTCCTTTTCATTGATCTCAACCTTTACCCCTGATAGAATCAAGCAGGGGTGAAAATTTAATAAAGTTCTGTTACTTAAATTAACCCTATCTATGTAAGCATGATTTAATTTGATTGAAGGGGGGTATTTACCTATTTCTCATTGTTGCTTTAAAGAAGGCCTTTGGCAATAGTTTAGATGTTCACTTCAACATGCCTGTTACAGATAAATCTTCATCTAAGTTCTGCCAATGGATTCCCACACCACCACCAATTAATCTCCATTTTTCTCTTTGCTTCCTGGTAGCATTTCGTAACTTGGGAACCCACTCAAGTGGAATGCTGATCTCACGCCCGTCATTTAAAAGAACGTGCATCATCTCCTTATCAAATCCGACATCCATAGCCAAAGCATTAGTTGTTTTAATCGCTAAAATATTCATCCCATTTCTCCTTTAATAAGTTACGATGTTCTTTGACTAATTCCCTTAAATGGTATAATTCTGATGCATTGTACCCAGTTGACCGAGCAAGAGTAACAGGAGTTAACCAAAATTTGGCATAGTGCCCTGCAGATTCAACATGAATATGAAGTGGCTTCACCCTCATTACTAAAAAAGAAAAATCTAAAACGGTCAATTCGTAGAACTGTTGGCATTAAGTCTCTTTATTACAGTTCAGAATAGCACATTAAAAGTCAGAAGTCAATTTTTTCTGACCGGATTTTATATTAAAATCTCATCTAAAAGGTACAGAGATAAGGTAATCGCTATCCAGGCATTTGTCCAACCGCAATGACACGTGGTTCACTGAGCAATTACCCAGGATTGAGGGAGACCTACTTCTGCAGGAGAGGGAGACTCAAGAGAACCAGACCGCTCACCAGAAGTACCAGGCCTAAAATCGCCCATAAATCGGATAGACTCTCTCTCTGCCTATAACTAATCTTGGGTTTAGTGGAGAGGAAGAAGCCACCGATAAGCAAAACAATTCCAAATATTACCCTGACCATAAAACCTCCGACAAAGTCGTTGCGAGCGTCAGCGAAGCAATCTCATGAGATTGCCACGCTCATTTCATTCACTCGCAATGACAGTCCTTCGCAGTTCCTCTGCCTTTTCTTCGGGAATGGCATCGTTGATAAATGGACCGGCTCCAGTTTCACATCCGGCCAGGTATTTTAACTTTTCTTTGACCCGATAGGGAGGGTAAAACTCAATATGGAAGTGGTAATAAGGATAGTCCTCAGTTCACTCATTTTTTCTTTTTCCTTTTCTTTGGCCAGCTGTAGTAGATAAGATATCTCCCATCCTTTTTAATTATTTTCTTCTTCTCCATCCTATTAAATAAATAATTATAACCCTTTTTTGAGAAAAATAAAACATTGTGATAAAATATAAAAAAGAGGGAGGCAATATGGTGGAGAATATAAGATGGTTGGGTCATGCCAGTTTCAGGATTAGCGATGGCAAGATTGTTTATCTTGACCCCTGGAAGTTAGCGGATGGAGAGAAGGCGGATTTGATTCTTATCACCCATTCCCACTACGACCACTGCTCCCGGGAAGATATCGGCAAGATTCAAAAGCCGGAGACAGAAATCATCGCTCCAGCAGATGCTGCTCGCCAGTTAACCGGTAATGTAAAAATTGTTAAACCCGGAGATAAAATTACGGCAGCAGGAATAGAGATAGAGGTAGTTTGCGCCTATAACCTAAAGAAGAGTTTTCATCCTAAAGCAGCCGGCTGGGTAGGCTATATCCTGACAATTGAAGGTAAGAGAATCTACTATACCGGGGATACCGACCTCATTCCCGAGATGGAAGGAATAACCGCTGATATTGTGCTTGTTCCAATAGGTGGCACCTATACCATGGATGCAAGGGAGGCCGCCGAAGCTGTAAAGTTGATTAAGCCGGAAATCGCCATCCCCATGCATTATGGAGACATCGTTGGTAGTTCCAGAGATGCGGAAGAGTTCGAACGACTTGCCTCCTGCCCTGTGAAAATTCTAAAGAAGGGGAATGAAGGGATATAATAAATTTTGTCAATGAAAAGATGTAGGATAATTTTGATTTTGTTGATAGGTTTCTCGTTGATGGGAAGCCCTTTTTTGTTAGCCGGGGAGAGAGAGGACTTCGCTCTTGCCAAGGAAGCCTATGAGAAGGACCTCTTTCGGGAGGCCACTTCTTATTTAGAGCAATTTATTGTTGATTATCCAGAAAGCAAAAGGGCGGACTACTGTCATCTTATTTTAGGTATTTCTTATCTTAAACTTAAACAGCCAAAAAAAGCAATTAGCAAATTTCAGCATATCCTTCTTTCCTTTCCTGAAAGCGGTTATCGGGAGATCACCTCCTACTATCTTCCTGCCTCCCTTTACGAGGTGGGTGAATTTAAGGAAGCAGAGAGGTCGTTTCAGAACTTTTTAGCGGAATATCCTCATTCCCGATATGCAGAGTCTGCTGGTTACGCTCTTATCTTATCTTCCTTGCGCTTAAGCAATCTTTCTCAGGCAAATCTTGGTCTGTCCGCATTGAAGAAATCTTATCCGGAAAGCAATTCAATTGCCAGCGCTGAGAATCTTATCGCTTATAGTTACTATCAACAGGGGCTGGACCATTACCAGAGAGGAGACTATTCCTCCGCCCTCCAGGATTTTCGGAAGGTTATCTCAACAACTAAAGAAGGTTCTCTTCTTTCCAACTCCTTCCTGAAGCTTGGCGATATATTTTTCAATCAGAAGAAATATAAAAAGGCGATAAGTTATTACGAAAGGGTAGTTTCCGATTTTCCTGTAAGTCCGGCAGTCCCTTTTGCTCTTTTCCAACTCGGCAATATCTATAAGAAAGAGGAGAATTTCAAGGAGGCGAGAGCCATTTTTGAGAAGATTCTCCAAAGATTCCCGAAAAGTGCGCTCATTCCCGATACCATCTATGAGGTGGGGCTGACCTTTTTTCGGGAAGGGAATTACCTGAAGGCGCGAGAGAAGTTTGAAAATATCATTGAGAAGTTTTCTGCAAGTGAATTGGCGAAAAGCGCTCTTCTTCAGAAAGCCCTCTGCGATTACAACGAAAAAGAGTATCCCCAGGCTCTTTCTACCTTCCAGGAATTCATAGCCAAATATCCTGAACATCAACTTATCGGGGAAGCCCACTATGGAGCGGGAAGTACCTTACTGGTAATGGGGAAGAAAAGAGAGGCGATCTCCCTCTGGCAGAAATATCTTCACTGGCATCCCAAAGATATCCTCTCGGCAGATATTTCTCTTCTCCTGGGGCGTTCCTTTTTTGAGGAAAAGCGATTTAAAAAGGCTAAAACCTATTTTGAAAGGATCCTCTCAGATTTTCCCCAGAGTTTGGCCGCTCCCGAAGCCCTCTACCTTTTGGGACTTTCCTCCTTGAAGGAGGAAAGTAAAGAAGAGGCAATGGCATGCTTTAATCAGTTTATTACTACTTATTCTGAGGATTCATTAATTTCTTATGTGCGGCGAGAAAAGGGCAATCTTTTGATGAGTCAGAAAGAGTGGGAGAGAGCGATTGAGGTTTTGGAGAAGATCCCTAAAAAAAATAGAGCCCTTTATGCCGAGGTTCTATTCAAGATTGGAGAATGTCTGCAGAACTTAAAGAGATCGGAAGATGCTCTTCGTTTCTATCTTCGAATAACAGCTCTTTATGATGATATTGCTCCCTGGAATAAAAAGGCAGATGAGGCAATCGCTGAAATAAAGAAAACTAAATAAATGCGCGTAAAAACTCTTTTGGTTTTTATCCTTTTTCTCATCTCAGGTTTAATCTGGGCCGAGGAAAAAATTATTCTTCCCGAGGCGGTAATTAGGGGTGAGGATCGCTCAAAGAGCAAAGCTCCCTCTATTGAGTTTGAGAAGAAGGGGGAAGAACTTTTTTTGCCCGAGCCTTCCCCTCCATCAGAAGAGAGGCTTTTTTCTTGGGAGTTAGAAACAGGAGCCGGGGAGGATAAAAACTGTAAGTTCCTTTTAAATAGTGAACTGAAAAGAGGGGAGAAACTCAATTTCAAGAATAGTTTCCTCTATAAGAAAGATGGAGGGTACAGAGACAATTCTGATTTCAAGCTATTTGATTTTTCCTCCCTTTTTGATCTCGGTCTTGGAGAGAAAGGAAAGATTTCCCTGGAGGGGAATTATTTTTGGAAAGAGTCGGGTTTACCAGGAAAAATGGATAGCCCGACCTCAAATATTAGGAGAAAAAGCGAAGCAAAAAGTATCTCTCTGGGATGGGAGAAATTTTTTCCGGCTGAGAATGGCTGGAAAGGAAGGTTATCCTATCAAGAATGTCTTGTTGAAAATCCTGAGATTTCTTCCCGTCATCGGGATGAGACAACCTCCTTTCAAATAGGTTATTACGATGCGCCTTTGAGTTTCTCGGCCTCCTTTACGGAAGAAAGGTTGGTGGACCATTATAAGGTAGAGGACTCCGCACTTATTGCCCAGATAGAGGAGATCCAACTTACGCCTGATTTTTATACGCGTTGTGCGCTAAAGGTCGAAAAAAGGAAAGAGCTAGGGTTTCTTTTTCTGCCCGAGTTAAAAATTAGTTTTGAACCATCAGAGGATAGCGCTATATTTCTTGAAGGGGGTTCCTTTCTTAAAATTCTCCAGTTTGACCAGCTTTATCTTGAAGAGAATTTTGTGGAGGTAAGCGAGGAGATTTTAAAGCCAGAATATGAGGAGAAAATCAAATTAGGAGCAAGTAGAAAAATCAATAATGGTAAAATAGAAGTTAATCTCTTTAATGGAGAGAGAAAGAACTTAATCATCTGGGCCGATAGAGACGGAAATGGTCTCTATCAACCCTTCAATATCAAAGGAGCTCATATCTGGGGTGGTGAATGCGAATTTGTCAAACAATACCTTCCCTGGTTTAGCCAGAAACTTCTCTATACCCACCAGGAGGTAGAGAATAAGGACTCAAGCATTTCTTACATTCCCTATTATCCTTCCGATATTTTTGAGAATAGCTTTGAGATTAAAGCCGGCAGGTTTATGGTTGAGATTATTGGCAAGTATCAGGGTGAACAGTACTATGAGGAAAATAATTCAGAAAGACTACCAGCTTATGGTATCTTAGGGGTTAAGGTTTTCTATTCTTTAAATAGATATGCTAAAATTTTTCTGGAGGGAGAAAACCTTACCGATAGAGGTTATGAACTGGTGGAGGGTTATCCCGCAGCCGGAAGAAGATTTTTTGGAGGAATAAAACTGAAATTTTAAAGGGACGCCGTGCGACGAATAAGGAGCACAAGTATGGCGTCGGGTGCGAGTCAGTGAGCACCCTGACCGACGACTAATAGCGTAAGCGAAAGGAGGAGAAGGTAAGATGTTAAATCTATTTGAAATAATAGCTCGGGGAGGGATTTTGATGGTTCCCATTATCTTCTGCTCGGTCCTTTCCTTAGCCATCATTATTGAAAGGGTTATTTCCTTAAACCGGGCACAAATCGATACAAAAGAGTTTATGGGAAGGATTGAGAATGTTTTGCGAAGAAATAAGATCTTAGAGGCGATAGGTATCTGCGAAAAAGGCAGAGGCCCTATTCCACGGATCTTAAAGAGCGGAATCTTAAAGCATGACCGTAGCCGCGAGGAGATTAAGGAGGCGGTGGAGGATGCCTCCAGTTTTGAGGTTCCTTATCTTGAGAAATATTTAGCCATTTTAGTAACCATTGCCACCATTGCTCCTCTGTTGGGGCTTTTGGGGACAGTTACCGGTCTCATCCGGGCCTTTATGGTCATCCAGTTAAAGGGAGGACTGGTAAATCCCGGAGATTTAGCCCGGGGAATCTGGGAGGCCTTAATCACCACTGTGGCCGGGCTGGTGGTTGCCATTCCCACCTATATCGCCTATAATTACTTTGTCAGTCGCGTGAATGGCTTCATCACCGAAATGGAGAAAAGCGCCACCAGGCTTCTGGATATTTTCTCTTTGAGGGAAAGAGAATTATGAGATTCAAAAGGCATTTGGGGATTACTTCGGGGAGATTGGAAATTGCTCCTTTGATTGACGTTGTCTTTCTCCTGATGATCTATTTTATGCTTACCTCCTCATTTATTATGCAGCCAGGAATTAAAATCAAACTTCCTGCCGCTCTCACCACAGAGAGCATGGAGAAAAAAGAAATTATTATCTCTATTGCTGCCGATGGCTCCATCTTCTATCGAGGGAAGAATGTTACTCTAAAAGCGCTTAAAAAGATTTTAGAGAGCGAGAGCAGAAGGAGTCCCGAGGCTACCCTGATCATCAAAGGGGATTATGATGTTGCCCATGGTAAGGTGGTAGAGGTGATGGATCTGGCAAAGGTTGCGGGAATCTCTTGCCTTGCTATCGCTACCCAGCCGGTGGAGGAGAAATGAAGAGAAACCCTTTAAATTTAGCAATTCTAATCTCCTTTTCTCTGCATACTTCCGCCTTTTTCCTTTTTTCCATCATTGTGCCCACTAAGGCAAAGGTATTCTCACCCATTGAGGTGGTGCTGGTAAAGGAACTTCCCGGAACAAAAAAAATAAAACCGCTTCCGGCGATAGAAAGAGCCAAAATTTCCCCATCCCTTCCCAAAGGAGAGAGGAAAAAGGATGAGGTAACCATCTATCTCCCGGTAAAAAAGCTATTGCCAGAAAGGATTCTGGCAAAAGAAAGCTCATTTGCCGGGAAACAGGAATTTTTGGACTTTAAAAAGACACTTTTCGAGGAAATTAAGATTCCTTTGCCTACCCCAGTATTACTTGTAAGAACGGAAGGCCGCAATAGCTTTTCTGCGCAGACGAGAATCTACGGGCCGGGAGGCAGTAGAGAAGTTCTCTTTAAGGTTCTTCCAGTTTATCCGGGATGGGCGGAAGAGGAAGGGGTGGAGTGCACCCTTTTATTAAAACTCTGGATTCTTCCCGAGGGTTCGGTAGAGAAGGTGGAGGTAGAGAAAAGTTCAGGATATTCTAAGATTGACCTTTTAAGTGCCGAGAGCGCTAAGAAATGGAGATTTAATCCTGTTTCAACTTCAGAGAAGGTTTGGGGCATACTTCCCCTGAAGTTTCAATTGAAGTGAGGAGGCTCGGAAAGTTTCTTCGGCGGCACGTTTGTTTGCCCCAGCGAGGCAAACTGCACTCTCGCTCCTCCTCGCTCGTCCTTCGGACACCGTGCCCGCTCGTCGGTAGCAAGGCCGCTACAGAAACTTTCCTCGCCTTTGTGGACTGCTTGAATAGATATGATAAAATTGGAGTTGTCGGTGGCGCTTGCTCTTTATCTCCTCTCAGGAATGGTTCTCGTCTTTACCATCTGGTGTTATTCAGAGGTCAGAAAAAAGGCAAAGGATCTGGAGAGTGAAGAAAAATTCGTCTGGAGGTGCCCTACCTGCACCCATATCTATGTGGACAGTAAAGCGGATGAGATCAGCCGCTGTCCCCTTTGTAAAAGTTTAGTAAAGAAGGGACGCCGTGCGACGAATAAGGAGCACGAGTCTGGCGTCGGGTGCGAGTCGGTGAGCACCCTGGTCGACGACTGTAGCGTAAGCGAAAGGAGGAGGAGAGGAGAATGATTACCAAAATCGGACTTGGCGCCGGTGATATCTGGAGTTATTTGGAGCAGCGTGAAAAAGTGAACTTTTCGGAGCTGGCGGAGAAAATAGACCGACCGCGAGAATTGCTTCTTATGAGCCTTGGTTGGCTTGCCCGAGAAGGTCACGTCATCCTACGGAAAGAGGGCGGGGATTATCGAGTCAAATTAAGAAAAAGGAAGAAAAATTGAGTGGCTAAAATATTGGTTGTTTACCATTCCCAGAGTGGTAATACAAGAGCAGCCGCAGAGTTTGTTGCTCAGGGAGCAGAGGAGGCCGGTGGTAAAGTAGCCCTTTTGGAGGCACGGAGAGCAGGAGTTGAGGATCTCCTCAGATGTGAGGGGATTGCCTTTGGCAGCCCGGACTATTTTAATTACATTGCCGGAGGTTTAAAGGACTTCTTTGACCGAACCTTCTATCCCACCCAGGGCAAGGTTACTGGCAAACCTTATGTTGCCTTCATCACTCATGGTGGAGGAGGAAAGGCAAAGGGGAGTATCGAATTGCTTTGTCGGATCTTTAAGTTTAAGAAAATTACCGATACCCTTCTGATAGAGGGAAAACCGGATGCTGCTTCCGCGGCTCAATTGAAAGATCTTGGCAAAAAATTAGCTGCAGCAATAACAAAATGACCTAGTCATTGCGAGCGAAGGAAGTGAGCGTGGCAATCTCTTTTGGGGAGTTGTCTAACGGTAGGACACGGGATTCTGGATCCCGTTGTGATGGTTCGAATCCATCCTCCCCAGCCAATTATTTTTTGGGGATGAAGAGGCGCTGACCGATAGAAAGCATTGTGGGGTCTTCAATTTTGTTTGCCTTGATAATTTCTTTTAGAGGGACTTTATATCTTTGAGCAATTAGAGAGAGGGTTTCGCCTTGCTTTACCGTATGGTAGACTCCAACTAAATAGATTTCCTTTTCTAATTTGGTAATTTTTTCTCTAAGTTTGTTGTTCTCTTCAGTCACCTCTTCTAAAAGAATCTGTAACTTTTTCTCTATTTCCTCTTTCCCTTCCTTATTGGATAGGGAAAGTTTTTTCTGGGCAGAGGAGAGTTTTTCAATCCCCTCTTTTAATTCAAGAAGAGCATTTTGCAGGTTAGCTAAATTCTCATTTATCGAGGCAATGTTTTCCGATTCTTTCTTGCTTAATGCCAATAGATTTTCCTCAAGCCTATTTAGCTTTCTTCCCTGTCGAGTTGATTGGTACTCCTCTTTGGAGATATTTCCAGTTACCCCCTCTATTTTGCTCTCTAAGAGCAAAATCTCCTCACTTAGGTTCATCTGTCGCTCTAAAAGCTCCTCCTTTATTTTTTTTAGCTCCTCTTTGATAGTCTGAAGTTCCTTTTCCTGTTTGACCAAATCATCCTTTGTGGCTAAAGAACCACCACCACAGAAAAAAAGAAGAACAAAAAGTAGAAGAAGAAGTTTTGACCTCATTTTTCAGAGATGAGGAAATGGACCCTCCGATTTTTCGCCCAGGCCTTTTCATTATGTCTGGAGTCTGCAGGTTTTGCCTCCCCATAACTCAGGGTATGCAGTCTTTCCGATAAAATTCCCAGGCCGATTAGATAACGTCTGGCAGCAAGGGCTCTCCGCTCGCCAAGAGCAAGATTGTATTCCTCCGTTCCCCTTTCGTCACAATGGCCTTCAATCTTGAGATGAACATCGGGGTTTCTTTTCAGCCAGGAGCCAATCTTATTGAGAATGGGTCTTGCTTCTGGTTTTATCACCGAGCGATCAAAGTCAAAATGGATATCGGCGAATATAATTCTTTCTTGAATAGCCGGTTCTCTAAAGTCCCTTCTCTTTGGCACCTTGGCCAAGGGAATAGGTTTGCCCTTTAAAGCGGTGATAGCCTCCTCCTTAATCTTCTCTTCTACACCGGGTGTAGGTTTTATAACTTCAACCTCAACCTTACTTACCGGCTTTTTCTTTCTCCAGGCAGCGCATCCATTAAGCCACAGACCAACAGCCAAAGCAAAAATACCCAAAATTACTACCTTTTTTCCCATTTTACCTCCTATTCTATCTTTTTTACACAGAGACGAGGAAGTTTCCTGAAGCATGCCTTCGGGTCGGATGAATCCGACCCCTACAGTTTGATTTATTATTGTAGGGGTTTGATTCATCAAACCCGTAACGGTTCTGATGTATCTCCCCACTTGTGGGGAGATACAGAGGGGCGTGCCGCTTAAGAAACTGCCCGAGTCTCCCTATTGTGGGGACCAGGCAGGGCTGGTATAATTTCCTTTCCCCTTAATTAAAGGATAACTCTCTTCCGCATAGATGTCAAGTAGATAAAGCTCGGATTTATATCCCAGCCTTTTGCTAAAAACAAGCTGTCTACCATTCGGGGCCCAGGAGGGGTCTTCCTTACTCCCTGGACCCGAGGTTAATACCGTACTCTCGCCATTGTCAAGATTGATTACGCAAATCTCAAATCTTCCTTCTATCCTTGAGGTGTAGGCAATAAAATTTCCTTGAGGTGCCCAGACGGGGGATGTATTGTAGGAACCCTGGTAAGTGACTCTCCTTACTTTCTTTGTTAAAGTTTCGAGAATGTAGATCTGGGGAGAGCCGCCTCTATCAGAGACAAAAGCAATCCTTTTTCCATCCGGGGACCAGGAGGGAGAGGCGTCAACCCCTTTACTATAGGTTAAGCGCCTCAGTTTGAAACCATCCTTATTCATCACATAAATTTCCGGGTCGCCGTCCTTACTGAGAGTGAGGGCTATTTCTCCCTGAGGGGAAATATTGGCAAAGGCATTGAGGCCAGGATAGGAGGAAAGGATTTTTCTTTTATTATTTTTTAGGGTATGGAAAAATACTTCTGTTTTCTTGTTAAGATAGGAAAGGTAGATAAGATTTTTGCCATCCTTTGACCAATCGGGGCAGGTGCTAATTACCCCATCGAAGGTCACTCTTTTTTTGTTTTGACCATCGTAGTCAACTATATAGACCTCCTTTGAGCCACTTTCATCTGAAATAAAGGCTATTCTTGTAAGGGCAATACCCTTTTCTCCCGTAATTTTTTCCACAATCTCATTGGTGAAGGTATGGATGATGGTTCGAATTTGCGATCTCTTTCCCCGATATTCCTTGCCAAAGAGGCCCCTATTTCCCAGGGTCTGATAAAGCCAGCCCTTTAAATGAAAACGGCCAGACCTTAAACTGCAGTTAGCCTTAACCACTAATTCGGTTTCCAGGGGCTCGCCCGGTTCAGTCTTTAGAGGAGAAAAGAGCCCCGACCTCCAGAGATCCGATACTAAAATTTCCCTTATTTTTCCTTCAGCATCTCCTTTAAAGGGAGGAAGTCCAATGGTAATCTTCCTGGCGAATTCTCGGGAAATATCGAGGTGAACCTCCGCCGCCCTTAGGTCTTTTGTTCCAAAGAAAAAAATAGCACAAAGATAAAAAAAACAAATCATCAGGACGCAGATTTTCGCAGATACCCGCAGATAGCACAGTTTGTCATTGCGAACGAAGTGAAG
>DAOVGU010000217.1 GCA_030672255.1 bacterium | reverse complement strand
AACCTTGGCTGTGGTGGTGAAGACTTAAACATAGATTGCCAAAAACCTTAAATAAGAAAATGACCATATAAAATGGATAAATAAAATCAGCTAAAATGGAGTAATTTGGTTATTTTAAGTTAGACGAAATTTTGTTCCACTAATTTTGTATAACAGTTGTTAGGTATATAAAGAGATTATCATATGGGGGAATCGATACAATTCTCAGATCTGCACTTTGGAGAATACCTTATGTTCCTCTTGGACCATCCAGAAGTGCGACAATGCACACCATGGTCGGACAAAGCATTGAAAAAGACTGTTGATGAATGGATAGCGATTGCTGGCTTAACACAGTCTTCACGCGTTCTCGACATTGGGTGCGGTTATGGTCTATTTACTATTGAGATAGCGCGGCGAGGACACTTTGCCGTGGGTGTTGAATATGCAGAGGGTGTATTCTTGGATATGGCAAGGAAACTCTCGGCCGAAGCTGGAGTGAAGGTAAAATGGGTAGGTGACAGATTTCCCTGTGAAGTGGGCGAAGAGTTTGATCTTGTGTGCATAATCAATAATTTATCACTGTGGAAGCGCCCACTTGAAATAATTGAGGAGATCAAGCATCGCTTGAAGCGAGAAGGTTTTCTGATTACAGGTTGTAGTTCGCAATTCTGTTCTTTCCCTGAGTACAGAACCGGACCCTGGATTGTGCGAGGGGATGGGAGTATTATTGACACCCGCACAGGCAAGGGAATAAGGTTGAAAGATGCTTGGATGAAAGAAACCGTAAAAAGGACTCATACCAGCCTCGAACAGGTTCTACATGAAGCGGGATTTATCATTATCGCGACTAACCCATGGTTAGTAGGGAAAGTGCCAGCGGAACAAAACATCATTTAACGCGGTGTAAAAGACTCAGGGCATATATGCTCTTCGTTCCAAACCCAGCACTAATTTTTGAATTGTAGAATTAGACGATGTGTTATGATAAAGGATGTGTGCAAAACTTCAGATATCCTGATGCGTTATATGAAATTGACCCAGCATTCTTTTGGAGTAAAAATTTATGAGCATAAATTATGAGCATAAATAAAGTTAACCCTTATAATATAGAACCTCATACGGCAGAAATATATGATAATATCGAAACCCAAACACATGATGTGGAATTTATTATTAATTTGCTGAAGAAATATGGCTGTAAAAATGTGCTTGAGCCATTCTGTGGTACTGGAAGAATATTAATACCTATTGCTAAAAACAATTTTAAAGTCACCGGCATTGATAATTCTGAAATGATGATAAATCGCTTAGATAGCAAGATTGAAGATATACCAGTTGAAATTAGAAACAATATTAAGATTATTAAAGGAGACGTGACAAATTTAGATTGGCCTTCAAACTATGATGCAGTGATATTGGGCGGTAATTGTTTTTTTGAATTAGCCTCACTTGAAGAACAAGAGTCAGTGCTTTATAAAGCATATGGAGCAGTCAACAATAATGGATATATTTTCATAGATAATGATAATATCGAAAACCGGTTACCGGATTCATGGTGTAAATTAAATGTTGAAAACAAATCTTATCCAACAGGAAAATGCCAGGATGGTACTGAACTTAAAGGCTTTTCAATACCGGTATTTGCTGATAAAAAGAACAAAATTTGGAAAGCAAAAAGAAGATTAGAAGTCTATAAAGATAATAAAATTGTTAATCAATACGAATGGGAAATTCAGAAACATCCAATCGGATATAGCGAAATCATTAAAATGCTAAAAAAATTGGAATTGAAAATAGTGAATATATGGGCTGGTACAAAAAACATACAAGAATATTACGAAGGAGCTACGCGCGCTACTTTCTGGGTGCAAAAATGATGAAACCAAAGATTTCCCAAAGTTCGCCTATCGGCAAACTTCTTTTATCCTCAAAATGTTAGACGAAGTACTACCCTTAATTTCAAGGAGGACGGTAAATGAATTGCGAACAAAAAGCAAGTTTTACAATTTCGCCTGGCATTAAAAAAGTCATTGAAGCATTTGATAAGGGGAGGATTGATTCTCTTATCCCAAAAATGGGAAAGACAGCCGTTGATATTTTGAAGAAATGGTGGCACTGGGGAAGAATGACGGGTGTCAGGATTACTGGAGATATATGGTCACCTTGTGGGAAACACTCCATTCTTGCTCAAGCAAGCAAAGCTGATATCAATCAGAATAAAAGAGTATTAGATATCGCTTGTGGCATTGGTGGTCCAGGACGAATTTTAGCGAGACATTATGGCTGCAGGATTATTGGAGTTGATATAGATAGCGAATCAATTGAAGTTGCAAAGGCTCTTACCAAATTAGAAGGATTAGAGAATTTTATGTCATTTGAAGTAGGTGATAGAATTCATCTCCCCTATGATGACCATTCTTTTAACGTTGTTTGGGGACACGGAGGATGGGGGCTAAACGATGATTTTCGGCAGACCTGGCGTGAAGCCGCACGTGTAGTCAAAATTGGTGGTCAGGTAATTTCTTATGGCGAACCGGAGCTTTTAAACTATTTCGTGGAACTCGGTTTCCCTGAAATAAGATTCTTTTCATACTATAGAGAAGAGCGACGGAATAATCTCCAGCATTTCCTACAGGCGTTGAAAGAAAATCGAGATGAGATAATTTCCCGCACGAATAAGAAGAACTATGAGGAATGGTATAGACAAAAGAGCCAGCAATTGAAAAATACGATGTTGCCAACCTTCCATAAAGGTATATTTTTAGCAATCAAATAGATGCAGAAAATTGGCAGCTAAAATTATGCAGAATGTCATTCTTGCCCCTGCTTACTGCCGGCAGGGGTAAACTCCGGCAGGAATCTAAGCTGTCTGTCATTCCTGTATTGTGTAAACAGGAATCCATAAGAGAGATTCCCGCTTACTGACTGCGGGAATGACAAATAGGGAAGCACAATTTTATTAATTAAACAATATGGATTGTCAAAATTATAATCTTTTAAACAAGAAAAATGACTGAACGGAAGTATTATGAAATATATGATAAGAGGTATCAGAAAGTCTACAAGGCTGGTAGAGAATTTTGGGTATATGACTACGAGAAAGGGGAAAGCCCAACAAAAGAGTGGCAGCGAGTAATATCTGGTATTTGTGAAACAGGGTATATCGCACCTCCTCCGGCTAAATTAATAGATCTTGGTTGCGGAGAAGGATGGACTACTCTCATATGGGCTGAAAAGGGATACAAAACAACAGGTGTGGATATTTCTCCTTTTGCCATTGAGAAGGCTAAGCGATTAGCCAGCAGTAAATCTATCCCTGTGGAATATTTAGTGGGTGACATCACGAACCTAAAAGAGATAGAAAATGAGTCCTTTGACATCGCCTTTGAATCTGCCTCTTTCCAGCATATGGTCTATGATAAAGACCGGCTTAAATGTTTCCAAGAGGCTTTTCGGATACTAAAACAGGGAGCAGTATTAATCACGAGAAACAGTTGGAGTAAGCATGGCTTTGACGGCAAGATAGAGTCAAAGGATGACCTCAAGAAGTTTATGCAGCCGACCTATGAGCGATTTGGTGGAACTACCTATAAAGACAAATACATAAATGCCGAAGGGAAAGTTAAAGAAATTAAGGTTGATATCATCCCCGCAAGGGCAAAGAAGAAAGAGTCCACCATTAAAGAATTTAAAAAG
>DAOVGU010000025.1 GCA_030672255.1 bacterium | reverse complement strand
GTCTACTTGAAAATAACGGCTTTTACTGAATATTTACTAATGACCTCTACTGGATGATTAATCAGATACGGATAAATCTGGAATGTAGAGGAGATAAGAATAACAACCCTGTTCCAGTATTGGAAGTAAAACTTGAGAACTCTATGCCAAACTTAAAAGAAATCCTAATAAAGGTAGATGATAGAAATTGGAAAAAATCCCAGGAAAATTTCCTCTGGCATCTTCATCACGGAGAAAACAGTATCTGGGCAAAGCCGGTAAATAAATGGAAGAGAGAGGGAATAGTAAGTTCAATTACCGTTCTTTATAGAAGATAAAGAATTTGTATTTGAGGACTAATGATAATTGATGCTCATTGTCATTTGGGGAAAGGGTTTGATATTAGGGTATCTCCGGAAGAATTGCTGAAGGAGATGGATAAAAATGGGGTGGAGAAAGCAATTATCTGCCCGGTAGATAGGTTTATTGCGGTCTATAACAAAGAAGGAAATGACTATATTATGGACTGTGTCAAAAAGTTCTCTGATAGATTTATCGGATTTGCTACGGTTAATCCCTGGTATGGAGAGAAAGGTATTTCCGAATCAAAGAGATGCCTGGATAAAGGAATGAAAGGACTGAAACTGCACTCCTTTTTACAGGGTTTTTTGTTAAACGATAAATTAGTTTTTCCTTTGTTGGAAGAGATGGAAAAATATGATTTACCCGTTTATTTCCATACCGGCACCCTTGTCTCTTCCGAACCTTATCAACTGCGTGATTTAGCAGAAAAATTTCCCAAGATAAATTTCATTATGGGGCATTCTGCTACTACCGATTACTGGAATGATGTAATTCCTGCGGCAAAGGGTATTGACAACATCTATTTTGATACTTCACTGCATAATCCGGCAATGATTAAATCAATTATTGATAAGATTGGTGCTGACAAGGTTATCTTTGGTTCTGACTTTCCTCAAAATAGCCTTGATGTGGAAATCGAAAAGATTAAAATTGCCTGTCTTGATGAAAAAGAACAGGAGAAAATCTTTCATAAAAATATTGAGGAGTTAGTCAAATGAAAATTGTTGATTTTCATGCTCATAGCGGTATGTCTAATATTGGAACATCCCATTATAGGGAAGCATCGGCAGCCAAACAGGTGGAGGTAATGCTAAAGAATGGAGTAGAAAAGACAGTTGTATCTAATGGGAATCTTTTACGCTCCAATAGCCATAATTTCAAGGAAGAAAATAACTGGTTAGCAAAGTATGTCTCCGAATTCCCTGATAACCTGCATCCCTATGCGGTAGTTAATCCTTTAGATGGAAAAGAAGCGGTATTAGAATTTCGCCGCTGTATAGAAGAATTAGGAATGAAGGGATTGAAACTCCATCCCTGGTTACAGGGATTCTCCTGCTCGGATGATTGCATGCGACCGATTGTTGAAGAAAGTATCAGATTAAATGTTCCGATTATCTTTCACGATGGAACACCTCCCTATTCCACTCCTTTGCAAATCGCTAATCTGGCACGGATGTATCCTGAAGCAACAATCATCTCCGGCCATTCGGGATTAAATGACCTCTGGAAGAATGCCATTGATGGGGCTAAAAAATATAAGAACTTTTATCTCTGCTTATGCGGACCATCAATGTTGGCGATAAAGCGAATCATCAATGAAGTGAATACTGAACAACTGGTTTTTGGAACGGACATGGTAAATGATAACGATAAATGTCTGATTTACCGACTACACAAATTTCAGAAGTTAGATGTTCCCGAAGAGAAGAAGGGAAGGATTCTTTGGGATAATGCATTAAAGTTACTAAAACTTTAAGAGAGAAAGGAGGAGAATGAACAAGAGAAAAATCACAAGAATAGCCTTTCTGCAGGAGTATAAAGGAAGACCGGAAGAACTTTTAGGTCTTATAGATGAAGTAAAGGAAAAGGGCTACCAGGCAGTAGTCTTTTCTGCAAGAATAACCACATTGAATCAGGTAAGAAAATTAGTCGAGAGAGCCTACTCGCAAGGATTAAACGTCTACACTTTTACTGTTTATATGAAGGGTCAAGAGTCTTATCTTTTGCAACACCCTGAGCAAAGAATGGTATTAGCCCAGGATATAAAAGACCAGGATGGGTTAAGTACCAGCAATTGGGGATGCCCTTTTAACCCTGATTTTAAAAAGCGTTATCTCAATTTTCTTCAAGAATTGGCTTTTATTCAAGGGATGGAGGAAATCTGGGTTAATGATGAAGCCTCTCTCGGTAATGGATGTTACTGCTCTATCTGCAGGGTAAATTATCAAAAAGAAGTTGGTGGGGAAATGCCCCTAATTACCGAAGCAGATGAATCCAAATGGAAACAAGAAAACTGGAGAAAGTTTTTAAAATGGCGAATTGAGAGGTGGAATAGGGTACACGGAGAAATGAAAAAGGCAGTTGCGGAGGTGAACCCTCAGGTAAAGGTTGTATTTCAGAGTTCTCCGGCGATGGATTTATGCTGGGGTAACCCCTGGAGTTCAGCAGTGGACCTTTCGGCTATGGTGGAACATCTGGATGGGTTATGCGCTGATCCTTATTATACTTTTCATTCCAGACGTTATAACCCGGCAGAAGTATATCTTAGCGAATGGTGCAGATTCCTCTCTGGTATTGTGCCGGAAGA
Organism: bacterium; assembly: GCA_030672255.1. GTDB lineage: Bacteria > Ratteibacteria > UBA8468 > UBA8468 > UBA8468 > DAOVGU01. The sequence continues at coordinate 3,285 of DAOVGU010000025.1, read as the reverse complement.
GAAAAAGGCGGAGATAATCCCTCAGGGGTTTTCTCATCCTACCTTTACCCGCCCCCTGGATGAAAGAGATGGATATTGGGCAGCTGTGATACCTGTAGCTTGTGGCATAGACTATGTAGCTCCCTATACTTATAAACTGATGAAATGCTCTGAGCCGTTACTAAAAGCTTATGAGAAATGCTTTTCCTATGATAGGTATTTTGAAAGAGTCCGACCTCTCAAATATGTAGGCTTGGTCCATGGAGCAAACACGGAAATATATTACCGCCCTTTGCCTATTGAGACTCCAGATTCTTATGATGGCACAAGAATAATGCCCTGCGCAGAATCCTTGAGACATAAAGGGATTCCCTATTCTTATATTCCCGACAGGCGAATAAGCACAGATGAGTTGAGTCAGTATGAAACTATTATCCTGCCTGAAATAGACTGCCTGGATAAAGAACAGGAAGAAACAATTAAAAAATACTGGAAAGAGGGTGGTAACATTATAGCCCTGGGACAATTGGGCATAGCAGATTCTACGGGAAGGAAACATAACCATTCTCTGCTAAAGAATCTATTTAATGTAGAAGTTATAAAGGAATGCAAGCGGAATAGAGAGTTAGTATTTACTGAAGAACATCCAATAAGTGATAGCTTACTAAAAGTAGATGAAGATACGGCAAACAGATATATGGATGGCATAATGAAACCACTTATCGCTTTCACTAACTGCGTAGAAGTAGGAGTATCTTCGGGGGTAAAAGTTATAGCAGAATTTTTGGATTTTCAAGGTAAAAAAACTGACAAACCGGCTATTGTGATATCTGAGACAAAAAGCCCTCAAGGTAAACTAATCTTTATGGCAGGTTTTCCCTCAAGAACAATTGTCAATCCAAGATTTGGAACTCAGGTCAGGAACCTTGCTCACTGGATACTGCCATCCGCAGTTAAATGGGTATCAAAAAATAAGCCTGTTTTAAGAGTGGAAAACTGGCCGCCAATGGTGCCGATGGAAAAGACACGGCCACATGATACACGCTATCTTTCCACTTTCGAATTTTTTCCTCTTATTGGGGAAGATATCTATATCGGAGTGGTCACCTCCTATTTTAAGGAACCAACCGAATTTTCGATGGTTGCTCATATCCCTGAAGGAAAAAGGTTAAAGGGGGTTAGGGAATTGATAAAAGAGAAAAAAATAATTCCAGAGATAAATGATGGTGAGGCAATAATCAATGTATCTCTGGAATACAATGATGCTATAAAAATATTTGTTTTTGAGTTTGTTGCAGAGGGGGTCTGTTATGAATAAAACAGGTTTTGACATTAATTTGAAGTGGGAGTTCATTCCTTCTGACGGTACAGGGTATATGTGTTCTGCGGTAGTAGCGGCAGATGTGGATAAAGATGGAGAATGCGAAGTATTGGTAGGTTCATATACCCACAGTCTCTATTGTTTGCGAGGTAGTAACGGCAAAGTAAAATGGTCATATAAATTGCCTCAGGATATGGTGGGATGTAACTGTGTTCTTCTGGATGATGTGGACAATGACGGTCAGCTGGAAGTGGTCTTTGGCACAGAACCAAACCCGACGGTATATGTGCTTAAGACTGAAAGTGGACTGAAAGACCGCTTATTGTGGAGGAAAAAATTGGAAGGACAATTTATTGCCGGCGGTCTTGTAAGTTTTACCGATATTGACAACAAAAAAAAGATAATTCCCTGCACCAGGAGATTGGAATTCCCTGATGGCAAGATTAATCATGGCCGCACATACCTTCTGGACGGGGCAACAGGCGAGATGCTCTTTGGTCCTGTGGGTGAAGAGGATGTATGCTCATCAGGCCCTGCGGTAGCAGATGTAAATGGGGATGGTATACTTGAATTTGTTTATGGCAATCACAGGTGGAGAGATATTCCTCTGGGAGGTTGTGCCGTGTGTCGAAGCGTCAAGGATGGCTCCCTTGTCTGGTCCTATTTGACAAAGGATGATACCGGCGCGAACACGATGTTCATCTGTGATATTAATGGGGATGGCAAACTTGAGATTGTTGCAACCTACGTGCATTATCAGGATGTAGTCGAACCTCGATATGGCACTGTGGCGCTATCCGGAACCGACGGTACTCTTTTATGGGAGCAGAATCTCTGGGCAGGACAGGGAGTGGCAGTAGGAAGTGTTCTCGGCAATAAGGTAATCTGCGGGGGTGGGTACCTGAAAGAGCATCAGGAAATAACATGTGTTAATGGTGCCAATGGTAGAATACTGTGGAAAAATAAGATACAAAGCGGATGCAAAGGTGTCCCTTTGGCTGTTGACATTAACCAGGATGGCAATGATGATTTTATTATCGGAGACAGCAACAATAACATCCTTATTGTCAGTGGCAAGGACGGAAGCCTGCTATTCAAGGAAAAATATCCTGCCGATAAAAAGGTGACGGAGAAGTCTAAAATTCCGATTTATCACCTGTCTATTGCCGACGTGGATAATGATGGGTGCTGGGATATACTGTTCAACAGTATGGACGGAATCTCACGCTGCCTGGATACAACCATTCCCATCCCGGAAGGATTGCGGAAAGATTTTCTTATGCAGGCCGGCTCAATCAGACGGCTTGGAAATAGAACTTAGCGCACCTTCACTGTCAAATATTGATGATTAACTGGGCGATAATTGGTTGTGGAAATATTGCAAAAAAGAGTGTAGCTCCAGCGATTAATGAAAATAAAAATAGTCTTTTAGTAGCGGTAATGAGGCGGAATAAGGAAAAAGCAAGAGATTTTGCCTCAAAATATAAGGCTAAGAAATACTACACTGATTTAAAAAACCTTTTAAAAGATAAAGAAATTGATGCGGTTTACATTGCCACTCCGGTTTATCTCCATTCTCAACAGACGATTTTAGCGGCTAAAACTGGAAAGCATATCCTCTGTGAAAAACCGATGGCATTAAATATCTCTCAATGCAAAGAGATGATAAAGGTTTGTAAAGATAATAGAGTAAATTTAGGTATTGCCTATTATCGACGTTTTTATCCCAAGATGCAAAAGATAAAGGAACTATTAAAAGAAAATAAAATCGGTAAGCCCCTGATAGTAAAAATTCAACATTATACTTACTACAATCCTTCTTCTGATGACCCCAGGGCCTGGCGGATGAATCAGGAAAAGAGTGGAGGAGGGGTATTGATGGACATTGGGAGCCACCGACTGGATTTACTTCTTTATCTCTTTGGAATACCTGAAGAGATAACCGCTCTTTCCGATAGAATAGTTTTACCTTATCCAGTAGAGGA
>DAOVGU010000261.1 GCA_030672255.1 bacterium | reverse complement strand
ATTTTTAATAATTTTTAATTATACTTTTTTTCTAAAGTAATTGCAACCTTATTGTTTTTCATTTTTTGTGATATAATTAAAACAAGATGGATCATCTTACAGAATTGGAGAATCAAACTATTTTTATAGTCAGAGAGGCATATCGGCAATTTAAGAATGTCGCGATGCTCTGGTCGATCGGTAAGGATTCAACGAGTCTTCTTTGGCTTATTAGAAAATCTTTTTACGGTAAAATCCCCTTTCCAATTATGCATCTGGATACCGGATATAAATTTAAGGAGATATATAAATTCAGGGATAAGTATGCCAGGGAATGGAACCTCAATCTCATTGTTGCTAAAAACAAAGAGGCAATTGATAAGGGAATGGCTCCCGAGAAGGGTAGGTTTAAATGTTGCACAGAATTAAAAACGAATAACCTTAAAAAAGCCATTGCAAAGTATGGTTTCCGTGCGCTATATCTTGCTATAAGAAGAGACGAACATGGCATCAGAGCCAAAGAGAGAATTTTTTCTCCCAGGGATGAAGATTTTGAGTGGGACTACAAAAATCAACCTCCCGAACTCTGGGATCAGTACAAAACCAAAGCAAAGGATGAAGAGCATCTCCGTATCCATCCCTTATTAGGATGGACAGAGTTAAATGTATGGCAATACATTAGAAGAGAAAAAATCCCGATAGTCTCTTTATATTTTGCCAGAAATGGCAAGCGCTACCGCAGTATCGGATGTGAACCCTGCTGTAATCCTGTGAATTCAGATGCTGACACCATCGATAAAATAGTTGAGGAGCTAAAAATATCTAAGGTCTCGGAAAGAAGTGGCCGAGCGCAGGATAAAGAATCTGCCTACATGATGCAAAAATTAAGGTCTTTGGGATATATGTAAATGGGACCGATATGGAAAAGGAAACCTTAAAATTTGTCATTGTTGGACATGTCGACCATGGGAAATCCACACTTATTGGGAGACTTCTTTTTAATACCGATTCTTTGCCCCCGGATAAAATAGAGGAGATGAAAAAGACCTCAAAAGAATTGGGAAGAAAAATTGAATTTGCTTTTTTGATGGACCATCTGCGAGAGGAAAGGGAACAAGGGGTAACCATCGATACAACCCAGACCTTCTTTAAAACAGAGAAAAGGGAATATGTAATCATCGATGCCCCCGGTCATATAGAGTTTATCAAGAATATGATCACCGGGGCTTCGCAGGCTGAGGCCGGTCTTCTCATTGTTGATGTCAGTCAGGGAGTTGCTGAGCAGACAAAACGCCATGCTTATATCCTGGCGATGCTTGGCCTTTCTCAGGTAGTTGTTATTTTGAATAAAATGGATTTAGTAAATTTTAGCGAGAAAGCATTCAACAGGGTTAAAGAGAGTATAGAAAAATTTCTTCATATCGTAGACATTGCCCCCTATTTTTATATCCCGATTTCGGCAATGGAAGGTGATAATGTAGCCGGAAAATCGAAAAATATCCTCTGGTATAAAGGACCAACCGTATTAGAGAGTCTTGACTCTTTAAAGAATAAACTGCCGAGAGATGCTAAACCCTTGGTCTTTCCGGTGCAGGATGTTTACAAGATTGACCACAAAAGAATAGTAGTAGGAAGGATTGAGGCCGGTATTCTCCGACAAGGTCAGGAGATTAAGGTTTTGCCGGCGGGCCAACTAACCAGAGTCAAATCTATTGAGAAATTTAGGGAGGAAAATATCGATAGAGGCTACAGCGGGGAGGCCATTGGGATTACAACTGAAGAACCGGTATTTTTAGATCGGGGAGCCATCATCTGCGAACCGGGTAAAGAACCTTCCTTAACCGATATGGTTGGAGCCAATCTCTTCTGGATGGCAAAGGAGGATTTTGGTAAGAAAGAAAAAATCCCTTTAAGATGCGCCACACAGGAAATTGTCTGTAAAGTTACCGAAATCAAAAAGCGAATTGATTCATCCTCCCTTCAAGTAATTGAAAAGGAGGCCGGCATATTGAGAAATCTTGAAGTAGGGGAGGTTATAATTAAAACTAAACGACCGATTGTTGTTAAAACATTTAATGATCTGGCCGAATTGGGAAGGTTTGTTTTGGTAAAAGGGAATAATATTTGTGCCGGCGGCATTATAACTACAATAATTAATGCGCGCCGATTCCTCTGATCACCGAAATCACAGTTCTCAGAATAATAGCTAAATCGAGCAGAGGAGACTGGTTGTTTATGTAATAAATGTCATATTCCATATTTTCATGGATGGGTTTGCTTCTATCGGCACTTATCTGCCAGAGTCCGGTAAGTCCGGGTTTCACCCGTAACCTTTGTTTTTGTATTGCGCTATATTGCTTAACGATAAAGGGCATCTCTGGTCTGGGCCCAACCAGACTCATCTCACCTCTCAATACATTCATCAATTGAGGAAGTTCATCAAAACTTGTTCTCCTGAGCATTTTTCCTATTCCTGTAATCCTTGCATCATCTCTTCCTTGAGGATGATAATCATATTTATTCGCCCGGGCGTACATCGTCCTGAACTTGAACATCCTAAAGAACTTTCCATCCTTTCCCGCTCTTTCCTGCCTGAAAAAAACAGCTCCCGGAGAATCTTTTTTGATCAAAATAGCCAAAATTATAAATAATGGCGAAGAAATAATCAAAAGCAGGATAGAGAAGACAATATCGGCAATTCTCTTAAATGCTTTGGTAAATTGGTTTGGGTAACCGTGAGGAGAAGAATAGGAAGATAAGTTTCCATAAATAGCCATCTTCTCTTTCCCCCCTCTTAAAAGAAAATATTGTTCCAGTTTAAAAAATAGGAAGTGCTCCATACCAATGACGAGAAAAATGCTAATACAGGTCTTAACAACCAAAAGAGGTTTGAAGAAAGCAAATTTTAGAAGGGAAGATAGCATTAAAGTAAAGAAAACAAAAAGGACTCCCCGGCAGAGTTTTTGTATTTCCAATATATTCATAATGCTCCTTTGTTTTTTATAAAGACCAACCAGCCAGAAGATGACCAATGTTAGAACAGATAAACTATTTAGACGCAATAACTGATAGGATTTAATAGCGGCGCAGAAAATAGAAAAGGCTAAAATGTAATCCACAGCTACCTGAGATACGGTCTGTAATTTTGGACTCCCTCTCCTTACATCCTCCCCCTTCAGGGGAGTGAAGCCCCCGGAATGGGTGGGGGTGGATCTGCGTTTATCTGTGTCCATCTGTGGTTTCATAATTTTCTCCGGCGATGAAATAGACCTGCAATTGCTCCTGCCCCCAGGGAAGCGGCTCTTGCGAGTAGAAATAGGGGTGAGGCCAGTCCCAGCAACCCACCTTCTTTAAGGGAGAGAAGGAAAAATGGAATTGCACTGATCAAAAAGGTTACCCCCGCAAAAAGCAGAAAATAGCCTGCTGCCGGAACAATTGTTATTAACAAACCGCTTACGACAAGAAGATAAAAGAGCAGTATCTGCAATTTCATTATTTGCGGAGTATAGGAGTCCTTACCCATTTTTTTGGGGAAGCGTTTATAAACAACTATCCTCCAGTAACCCCGGCCAAACTTTAATCTTAGGTACTGGATGAGGGTTTTGGGATGACCTAAGTGATAGACAATCGCTCTTCGATTAAAGGCCATCTTGTAATTCTGAAAAAAAAGCCGATAAGAAAATTCTGTGTCTTCATTATTCGCTACCGAAAAGGAGGTATCAAAGCCTCCTACCTTAAGGAAGATGTCACGGCGAAAACCTCCGGAATAGGTGTCAACCATATCTATCCGCTCTCTATTCTTTTCTAAAAGTCGGTATCTTTCTTCGAATTCTAACTGAGCCAGACGAGCGATCAGCCGCTTTTCTTTGTTTTTATAGGCTCCTTTTACGCCAACAATCTCGGGATTGGCAAATGGTTTAACCATTTGCTTTATCCAGTCGGTATCGGCGATACAGTCGGCATCGGTAAAAAGGATAATTTCTCCCTTTGCTTCTCTCGCCCCCTTATTTCTGGCGGTCGCTGGCCCCTGGTTTGTCTGGTGGATATATCTTACGGGAAATTGCTTGATAATCTGCTGGGTCCGGTCAGTGGAGCCATCATCCACCATTAGGATTTCGAAATTATCCCTTGGGAACGATTGTTTGACCAATGAGGCCAGACACTGCCAAATTGTCCCTTGCGCATTATAAGCCGGCACCACAACCGAAACTAACATCAAATTATAGTATACCAAAAAATCCAGAAATCAGTCAATAAAAAACAGAGGCAATCTTCACCTATGAAGATCACCTCTGTGTGGTTATAAAGATTTTATCTTGTTACTAACCGGTTAAACCAGTAGTAGAGTTTAACAAAGATCCTCTCTACCCCTCTCCCAGAATCGCTTATTCAGGTCTGTAACATCCTTCACTTAAAGTTTTAAGGGATTGTTTTTGGGTTTTAGGACCTTCCCTGTTACCAAAAATGCTGTTAAGCAAAGTAGACAGAAAGCTAACCAGATTAAAATTAGAATCTTGCATATTTTACTCATCTTATCTGCTCCTAAATTATTTGGAAAGATATTCTTGGAAAAAAGCCACAAAAGTAAAAATCATTAAACCAAGTATTGCCGCAATAGCAATATTGAATTTCTTTCTTGGCTTAATTGGATAATAAGAACTATGAGGTGGATCGATTACCTCTGTTTCTGAAATTTTTTCAAGTTTTCCTTGCAATGTTGCAATGTTCTCTTTATAGGACTGAATTTGCGAAGGGATTGAATCAATAATCTGGGATTGGGTGCTATAAAGAGAATTAAGTCGGGCCTGAAAGTCATTAAAATAGGCTACCATCCCTACGACATCAACCTTTTCTATCTTTCCTTTGGTTATTCTGTCCCTGATTTTTTCTAATGTGGCAAGTTCCTTTTCAATACTCACTAACCGTTTCTCTAAGGTCCTTTGTTGCTTTTCTTTAATTTTAATGAGATTTTCATTAACCCCAATTCTATCCAAGAGTTCCTTCTTGACTCTCTCAACTTTATTCCGATGCTCCTTAAGAATGGTTTGATTGACCATCTCCAAAATTTTGATTCCTTGCTCAGGTTTGTCGGTTTCTATTTTTGTTGTGATGACTAAAGAATTTTTATTGCCTCTTGAAGAAATCTTAATTTTTTTCTTTCTTATTTTTTCAAGCGGAAGCGAAAATTCTTGGGCAATCTTCCTTCTTAATGAGATGCTTTTTACTTTTGCGGATATTATTGAATTTTGTTCAACAAACCTATCCTCAATTTTTCCTACTTTGATACAAGTGAAAACCTCATAAACCTTTGGCATAATGAAACTTACTATCCCAGCAACAATTATGCAGAAAAGTGTTCCAACAATAATTGTCCATTTTCTCTTTCCTATTACTTCGAGATAACTCCTTAAGTCTACTTCTTCTTCCATTTTATCTTTGTTGTTAAGTGCCCTTTTGTTTTTATAGTAGTTTACTACTTATAGTCTATTTTGTCAAATCAAAATACTATCTATCGTCTATGGTTATTATATCCTACCTCTTTTATAATTACAAATATGAATAAAATACTCAGGGAATTTGGAAACAAGGTCAGGGAATTAAGAAAGAGTCAAGGCCTTTCACAAGAAAAGCTTGCGGAAAAAGCAGGTCTTCACTACACTTATATTGGCGCAGTTGAAAGGGGCGAAAAGAATCTTTCTTTGCAAAGTATTGAAAAAATTGCTCATGGTCTCGGTGTTGATATTACAAAATTATTTACTTTTATCAGACAGACCAAGAAAAACCATCTATTTGGAGAAATAGTAAATCTGCTCAGCAGCAGAAGACCAAAAGAACTTGAGCTTGTTTCAAGAGTTATTAAAGCCTTGTTTAAGGAATAAAGATATCTTTTACCATCAGAATAAAAAACCCAGGCCTTTTACAAAATACCTGGGTAAAATGTTTAAAATAACTGCAAAGTTCAGTCTGCGGTTACTCTTTCTTTCTCTCTCTGAACTGCTTCAGGGAATTTCACTTTGTTTTTATTAATCCTCTTTTTGGTCCAACTCTCAGGAGGCGGAGTTTAGTTACCCTGGGGTCAATAATTACTTCGTCGGTCTCAAAGTTTAACTTCAGTCCATTGGTTCAGGTAAAGGTTCTACTCTTCCCAATTTTTTAGCCAACTCTGGCTGAATACAGGAATAGGTAGCTCCAGAGTCGAAAACAGCATCTATCTTCTTTTCTCCTTTAGAACCAACCAATCTTATCTCTTTCTGAATTACCGCCATTCTGGATCTATTTTACCCTATTTTTATTTTTTGTCAAATTCCCTCCTTCTTCGATTCTCTTGCTCCGGGTTCTTTTTATCTTTTGCAGATTATATCCTTAAGGAGATTTTTAGAAAAGGTTTTGAGAGCTTTCAGGATTCTGCGGATCTCCTGGGGATGGCGAATCATCTGCCATAATTTGGAAAGAATGTAGGCCGGACGTAAATAGAAGATTTTTCTGCTCTTGCGACAAAGATCTATCAATTCCTGGGAAGAAAGCTGCCGAGTGGAAAGAATACAGGTATGCTGACCCCTTAGGTCAAGCCAGCGCGAATAATCATTGGTAGTAAGATAACCTTTCTCTTTGGCCCATTTATAGGCTCTAGTACCAGGATAGACCATCAGGGGATAGAATTGAGCGGTATCGGGAGCAAGTTTTAGAGAAAACTGCAGTGTCTTTTCCGAACTCTCTTTGGTCTCGCCCGGATTGCCAAAGATAAAACAGCCATGGACAAGGATACCTGCTCTTTTAGCATCTTTCATAAATTGGCGGGCTTTCTCCGGGGTCACTCCCTTATGCATTTTCTTTAGAATGTTTTTATCCCCGGCTTCAAAGCCCACGCATAGACATCGGCACCCTGCCGCCTTCATTTGCTTTAAGGTCTCATAATCAACATCGGCGCGAGAATTGGCCGACCAGGTCATCTTAATTGGATTTTTTTGCATTAAATCCATTAACTCCCGGCACCTTTTTCGATCCGCAGTCAAGGTATCGTCCTCAAAGAAAACGGCTTTTGCCTCCGGGAATTCCTTTTCTATGTATTGAAGCTCTTTTAGGATATTTTCCGGAGAGCGATACCTGTATCTTTCTCCAGAAAATGTCTGCGGATAGACACAAAAGTCACAACCAAAAGGGCAACCTCTTCCGGCGACAATGGTAACCATCGGATAAAGCGCATTGGGATTAAAGTAATTTGCGCTTTTTAAAAATTTTTTGTAGATTTCACTGACGAAGGGTGTCTCGTCAAGATTATCGATGAAGGGACGCTCAGGATTATGAAAAATTTTTTTATTCTCCCGGTAGCTTATTCCCAGAATTTTTCTCCAGTCTTCATTTTTCTTTATCGCATAAGCAAGATCCCGGATGGTGTAGTCATATTCCCTTCGTGCGACCCCATCAATCTTCCTGGAAAGTTCAAGCGTCTCTTCCGGAAGGGCAGAGGTATGTGGTCCTACTAAAATTACCTTTGTTTGGGGTAAGAACTCTTTTAACTTTGTTCCCACATCTACGTCATTATAGATGCTGGGCGTTGAGGTATCAACAACTATAAGTTGAGGATTAAACTCTTTACTCTTTTTTATTACTTCTTCTAAATTATAATTATCGGCTGGGGCATCAATGAAGTCTATTGGAAAACCTTCCTTTTGAAGAACACCGGCGGCATAGGCCAGCCACATCGGATAGTAAAGGGTTCCACTGCGGGTAACAGCAGGGCTGCGTTGTTCACGGGAAAATCTCGGAAAGTATGGTGGATTTAAAAATAAAACCTTGATCATAGTAACCCTTTTTCCTTATACCAACTGATAGTTTCTTTTATTCCCTCATTCAAGCTATAGGCAGGTTTATAATCCAGTTCCCTTTTTGCCTTAGAGGTATCGCAAAAGAGACTACTTTTTGCTGTCCACTCCACCGTCTTTCGGGAGAAAGGAGGTCTTCCCGTTTCTTTAATCACAAAAGGATAGAAACGGAAAATCTTACTTAAAAGTTCAAGAGAAAAACCGATAACTGAGGCTGCTGGGATTGGAAGGTGAACTATTCTAATCCTCACCCCAAGTTCATTGGCTATCCTTCTTACTATCTCCTCAATTGAGTAAGGTCTCTCATCGGAAATAAAATAGGTTTCTCCTGGCCTCCCTTTTTCTGCCGCAAGTTTTATCCCGAAAACCTGATTTTTGACATAGCAAAACTCGGTTAATGTTTTACCATTACCAACAACTGGATAATATCCCTTACTAATTATCTTAAAAAGTCTACGCAAAAGAATCGTATCCCCTGGACCATAGGTCATTGGTGGTCTGATGATAATTGTATTCATATCATAATCTGCGTGATACTTCTTTACAATTGTTTCCCCAGCCAATTTACTTTCTCCATAAATATTCCTGGGAGATGGTCTTGTTTCCTCGGTAAGGGGTTTTCCGTTCTTTGAGGGACCGATAGCCTCAATGGTACTGGTATAGATAACTCTTTTGACACCAGACTCTCTACATGCTTCAAGAACATTTCTTGTGCCGATAACATTGGTGCTATTATATTCTTCTTTTGGTATATTCAAATCAAATCTTGATACTGCGGCAAGATGATAAACAATATCAACACCACGGAAAGCATTCTTTAGCGATGGGAGGTCTCTTACATCACCCTGAGCAATCTCAGTTCTTAGATGCGTGATAGAAGATAGATTACTGCCTGGTCTGACAAATGCTCTTGTGGCTATTCCATCAGCAACAAGTGCTTCAACAAGATGGCTGCCAATAAAACCGGCCGCCCCCGTAACCAGAGTCTTCATCTATTTAAATAGTTTATAAAAAGTTTAGGATATTTCATATATATTTTTGTAATTTATCTCTTGCCTCATCTGGTTTCTGTTTGAATGTCTCAGAGACGAAAGGTCCCAAGAATTTTATGTGTTTAAAGGCATTAACAACCTTCTCCCAGGGAACCGTACCTTCGCCAATATTCAGATGATCGTCATACTTTCCTTTATTGTCGTGATAGTGAACGCAGATTATCTTCTTTGCGAATCTTTGGATGTATGCTATTGCCCCCTCGTTGGTGTTGGCGTGGCCTATATCCAAACATAGATTAAGATAGGGCGATTTCAACTTTGCAAACAAGAATTCAAAATCTCGAATATTATCGCCAAGGTAAAAGAATTCAGAGTTTTTGGGCAGAGGATTGACATTTTCCAGAGCCGCTTTCACCTTAAATTTTTTGCAATCCTTCAGAACCTCTTTGAAATTTAGAGCCAGTCTTTCCAATGCTTGCTGTCTCATCCATGTCCAATCTGGTAAACCATTGCAATTTCCGATGTGCATTGTTACATGAGTAGCATTCAATTTGTGAGCAACCAAAATACATTTTTTCAAGTAGGCAATATTTGCGTCTCTAATCATTGGGATTTTGTCCGATGGATTGATTGTATATGGTGTATGTAAGCTTAAGGTGATTTTGAATCTTTTAGATAATTTTTTTAAGTTGCCGATACGTTTTGTATTAAATGTTTCAATGAAGGAATGCTCAGTGGCTAAATCAATTTCAAAATGAGCCAAATTGTGTTCTGAAGCATACTCAAAATATTCTTCAGCAGGTTTATTGATAACGCTAAAACCAAATTTGAATTTCATATTTGCAATAACCCCAAAGATTTCTTTTTGTTTCTGATTATTCATTTTGTTTTGTCCTCCCTTATAATAGCATATTTTTATTTTACACCGCGATGCACAATAGCGCCTATTCCAATAATTCCATCATCGTCGCCTCCAAAAGAGGAAGCGTCGGTATGTAAGAAAACAACCCGCTTATACTTAATCCCACCTATGTTCATATCACTAAGTATTATGGACTCTGAGACTTTAATACTACCAAAAGCAGTCTTTGTTTGTTCAGATGCACTCAAAATTTCTCCCATTCCCGATGTTTTC
>DAOVGU010000246.1 GCA_030672255.1 bacterium | reverse complement strand
TTATTAATAAAAACAGTAAAGGAACTTTTAACAAAGAATTAGAAAATAGAAGGGAGATGTTAGAGAAAGCTTTTTCCAATTCTCTTGATGACGACCTGAACATTTCATCCGCTCTCTCCTTTGTCTTCGCTCTTATGCGAAATGCAAATATCTCTTTGGGAAAAGGAGAGATGGATGGAGAAAATGCGCAGGCGATAAGAAAGACATTCTTAAAATTTAATAATATTCTTGACATCCTTGAGAAAGAGAAAAGAGAAGTAGATGAAGAAATAAAGAACTTAATCAAAGAGAGAGAAGAAACAAGAAAAGCAAAAGATTTCAAGAAAGCGGATGAGATTAGAAAAAAACTTCTGGAGAAAGGAATTATTTTAGAGGATACAAAGGAGGGGACAAGGTGGAAGAAAAAATGACTTCAAAGGAAAGAATAAAAGAGTGGTGGAACTGGTAAAGAAATACGGGAAATACTGAGTTGGGAGTGTATCCAATGCGGGTTTGGACTCTCCAGATTGCTACCGAAGTGAGCAGATAGTCAAGTAGCGCAATTTGCTCTTAGAGAAAAAATGTAGTATTATATAATTACTATAGTAGTGGCAAAGTTTACTTTGCAGACGAGTAATCCCTGCTTCCGCAGGGGCGTCTACTACATTTCTATTAGACAAGGAGAGGGATGAAGAAGATTTTATTTGTTATCTTAGGCCTTTTGCTGATTCTTTCTGCGGTTGGTTGCACGATGACCTTTGGTATCAAAAAGGCAGAATCTAATGTAGCCGGTAAGTATTGCTAAAATTCCTCACCTCAATTAAGGGGCTGTCTCAAAATAATCTTGGGGTTTTCTTTTCTCCACTTATTAGAAAGTTTCTAAATTGTGACACTTACTATACACTTACTTTAGTAGCAATATGCGGGAAGATTAACTTTCAGAGGGCTGGATGATTGGTTTTGATATTCAATTGGATGACGGAGATTATCTTCCCAGAACAGGTGGACCAGCAGACATTGAAAGTCAGACAAAACAGTCATTGTGAAATGTATACTTGATTGGGCCGATGGTAAAAGTAATTGCCGTTCTCCTAATAACTGGGGGAAATTGAAGTTTGTGGGAGGAAAAGACTATGCTAACTAAATTAGCTATAAAAAGAGGGAGGCCGATAAGGAATAAACCCAATCCTCCTTGGCCCTTCGTAAGCAAGGAGGAGAAGCAAGCAGTGATGGAAGTGCTTAACTCCAGTGTCGTTAACTATCATGTAGGGAACAAAGGAAAGGAGTTTGAAGAAAGGTTTGCCCATTGGATAGGAGCTAAATATGGAATCTCCTGTAATAGCGGAACAAGTGCTTTATATTGTGCTCTAGCTGCTATAGGAGTTGGACCAGGTGATGAAGTTATTACTACACCCATAACCTTCTTTGCCGATGGTCTCGCCCCTTTACTAAATAATGCCATCACTATCTTTGCAGATATAGATCCTAAAACAGGTAATCTTGACCCGAACTCCACCGAGAAAAAGATTTCTTCACGCACTAAGGCGATAATTCCTGTGCATCTTTATGGTCATCCAGCGGATATGGATGGATTTATGGAATTGGCAAGAAAGTATAATCTCTATATTATTGAGGATTGCGCCCAGTCCCATGGAGCCACCTATAAAGAAAGAATGACCGGTTCCATTGGCCATATCGGTGCTTTCAGTTTTTGCCAAACTAAGATAATGACTACGGGCGGAGAGGGAGGAATGCTTACTACTGAAGACCCAGAGATAGCCGCTAAACTTATGTCTGCTCGGAATATTGGCGCCCAAACTTTATATCGAGATGGAAAGTTTCAAAAGATTGGAGGATATAGTAGATTAGGACATAATATGCGAATGACCGAGATGCAATCAGCCATAGGAATAGCTATCCTTAAATACCATATCAATGAATATATTAAGAAGAGAAGAGAAAATAGCGCCTACCTTTCTGAAAAATTTAAGGCGTTTGATTTTATTTCTCCCGCCTATGAGGCGCCTAAGGTAAAGCACACCTATTATGCCTATCCTGCGCGTCTGCATCTTGATCTTCTAAAGGTAAATAATTCTCAATTCATCGCTGCCCTCAAAGCAGAAGGAATATTGGTAAGAGAGGTTTACTCTTCTCCAGGACATACCCAGCCCATCTTTGAAAACTTAAAGAACTATAGCAAATATAGGAGTCCTTGGAGGGCATCAGAATTAGACCATAGAAATGAAGAATATCCCAATCTAGAATTCTATAAAAAGAAAACTATTCTCTTTGAAGTACACCCAACCATTGATAAGGAGTACCTCAAAGATGTAGTTGCTGCTGCAGAAAAGGTAGGAGAAGCATACCATAAATAGTTTATTAAAGGTGAAGGTCGGAGGGGAAATAATAGATATTACACCTGATTACAATCTGCCAAATTACAATGGTTTTCTACTTCATAAAGAAGAGAAGGATAGACTTCTTTGTCAGGCCTTAGTGATTAACGATGGCAAAAAAGATATAGCAATTGCCTCTTTGGATACCACTTTTATTCAGAATGATATTGTTCAATCTATTAGAGAAAAGGTAAGTAAAAAAACCGGAATCTCCTCAAATAATATCCTTATCGCTGCTACGCATACTCATAGTGCGCCCACTATGAGCAAGAGTTTCTTAAATGGAGCTTCTCCGGATAAGAGGTATGTAAATTTTTTTATTGAAAAGACAGTTGTGGCTATTATCCAAGCCAAGAAGAAATTGGAGCATGCATTCTTTTTGGCCGGGATCTCTCCTGCCCCTGGATTTGAATATAACCGGCGATTACAAAGGCCTGACGGTCGGATCATAATGAATTATGCTTCAGATGGTCTATCAAATAACTGTCTACCTACCGGTCCCACAGATAAAGAAATACCTTTCTTACTCTTTAAAAACTTATCTGGCTTGCCTATTGGCATCATTTTCAATTATGACAACCATAACAACTGTATTAATGCTGGTTACTACAGTCAGGACTTTGGAGGAAAAATAGGTAATATTCTTAGAAAAAGACTAGGGAGTGTTTTTCCTGTCGTTTTCTTACCTGGCGCTTGCGGCAATGTCAACTGGATTAACTCTCGCAATCCAGGCCATCTTTCAGGAGATAAACTTGCTTGGAAAATCGGAGAGGTTGCGGCAAACAAACTTCTCAATTCCTTGAAGAAAAGTTCGCGGACAGAAAAGATAGACATTTTGGTAAAAAGAAAAGCGATTGAGGTCCAAGAGCGCCCTTTTACCTATTCCGATTTCTGCAATGATAACAATGGAGGTAATTCAGAAGAAAGAAAGATTGCTGATAGGAACCGCTATGAGCCTGAAATAGCAGAGATTAAGAAAAGAGGAGAAACTATTTGTCCTGTGGAGATTTATGTGATCTCCTTCGATGATATATCTATCGTTACTAACCCAGTAGAGCTATTTACTGAATTTGGAATGGAGATAAAGAGGCGCTCTCCATTTAAAATTACCCTTGTCTCTACCCTTACTAATGGCTACTATGGTTATGTTCCTACCCAAGAAGCTTTTTATCAAGGAGGTTATGAGACACGCCGTACTGTTTATACTTCACGTTTAGCGGTAGATGCGGGCAGAAGGATTGCTGAGAAGTCCATAGAGCTTTTGAATCTGAATAAGGAAAAAATTGAAAACTCTTAATTGGGGTATTATTGGGTGTTCAGATATCGCTAATAAGCGTGGAGCGCCTGCAATAAATGAACAAGAAGATAGTAAGTTAGTTGCCTTTTTAAGCCATAGTATTGAACGAGCCAAGGAGTTTGCCTTTCGGCATAAAGCAGACCGTTTCTATGATGATAGGAAAGATTTTCTGAGAGATAAAGAGATAAATTGTGTCTATGTCGCCAGCCCTTTATTCCGACATTGTGAAGATACTATTGCCGCGGCAGAAGCAGGTGAATGTATCCTATGTGAAAAACCGATGGCGATGAATCCCAAAGAGTGCCAGATGATGATTGAGGCCTGTAGAAAGAATAAAGTAAAGTTAGCCATAGCCTATTACCGGAGATACTATCCCAAGGCAAAAAAGATAAAGGAAATTATAGATAAAGGTTTAATCGGTAAGATTATTGTAGCTAATATTGGCCTTTCTGCTTTTTGGAATCCAGGTTCTAATGATCCTAAATACTGGCGCGTCATCCCAGAAAAAGGAGGAGGCGGACTACTATGGGATATGGGAAGTCATTATTTTGATCTTCTCTGTTACTTCTTAGGAGAACCAGAGATGGTCTGCGGTTTTACTGACCATATCCTTCAACCTTATAAAGTGCCTGACTCTGAATCGGCTTTAGTCAAATTCAAAGGTAATGTTCATGTTACCGCTACTTTCCACTGGAACCTTCCTGGTTTTTTAAATACCTTTGAGATTCATGGGACAAAAGGCTCATTGAAGGCTGCCCCCTTTGATGGAGAGAAACTTATTTTAGAAAGAGAAAGCGGCGTTGAGGAATTCAGATTTGAGAAAGCCGCTAATGTTCATTTTTCTCTGATTGATGATTTTACTGAGAGGATACTAAATAATAAAGAGCCAAAGTTTTCTGGAGAAGAAGGAATGAAAACAACAAAAATACTTTCTGGAATTTATGAATCTGCCTGCATGGGCAGAACTGTTATTTTGAATGACAAAGATAAAGGAAGTTAAAAAAGAAATAGATAGAAAACGCCATCTTCTAGAGAGATTAATGGGTAGTATACCCAAAAGAAGAAAAGTTCAAGCTGGGATAATAGAACGCAAAGAGTTTCCTCATTATTTTCGGGAGAAGATTTTTTACCTAAATGAGGAGAAGGAGAAGATCCCTGCCTATCTGCTTTTACCTAAATCTTTTTCAAAGAAAAAATTTTCTGGGATAATAATCCCACATCAGCATGGAGGAAGTTGGAGGGACGGAAAGAGTGAAACAGTGGGCTTGTCGGGAAATAAAAAGTGGGCGATGGGTTTAAACCTGGTAAGAAAGGGGTTTGTTATCTTAGCCCCAGATAGTAAATGTTTTGAAGAAAGGGTAATTTCTGGCATGAAACCGGATGTTTGGAATGAGCGTTTTGAGGCAATGCGGCTTCTCCTTTTAGGAAAAACGCTTGCCGGCAGGATGGTTACTGACCTTATATATGGATTGGATTATTTAATCTCTCGTCCCGAGGTGGATAGCTCCTGTATTGGTTGTATTGGTTTCTCTATGGGAGGAGGTCAAGTTGTATTCTGGAGTGCTCTCGATATGCGGCTTCAGGCTGCTGTATCTATCGGTGGCTTTGCCAACTATGAATCTTACTTTAAAAATAGAACTGTCCATTGTTTTCTGTTGAGTAGACATTATTCAATCCTCCTTTTTTTTGATTGTTAAATGCCCCTCCCAGAACCGGACTTGTGGTTTTCCCACATCCGGCTCTTCAGGATTACTTCCCTACCAAAGAACAGGATAAGGATGGCATATCCTTGGTTTCGGTAGTGGGTTATACTGGAGATAC
>DAOVGU010000236.1 GCA_030672255.1 bacterium | reverse complement strand
CATTTGACAAACTGTCTATTTCTTGAATTGTCAATTTTGGAGACCTGACCCCCTCTACTCTTCTTGTGTAACTCGCAAGACTTCCTCTACAGTGGTGATACGCTTTAAGACCTTTTCTGCCCCATCGGCCCGCAGTGTCTTCATTCCACTATCAATAATATTAATGGCACTCTTGTTAATGAGGTGGGCTGGCTTCTTCTCCATAATTAATCCCTTGATTTCATCATTAATGACCAGAAGTTCAAAGATCCCTGTCCGGCCCCGGTATCCTGTCTCCAGACAGGCTTTACAACCCTTACCTTTCAAGAGTCTGCGATTGCCCAAATCACCTCTTTTCAAACCGATTTCCACCAAACCCTCTATCTCACTTGCTGAAGGAGAATAGGAGCTCTGACAATCCTTACAAATGAGTCGTACCAGTCGCTGAGCCATCACTGTTAGAAGTGAGGAGGAAATAAGGTAAGGCTCTATTCCCATATCAAGCAATCTGGTGATGGCGGAGGCAGAATCGTTGGTATGGAGAGTAGAAAAGACCAGGTGCCCGGTAAGAGAGGCTTGAATTGCCATCTCGGCGGTCTCTAAATCCCTGATCTCTCCCACCATCATAATATCCGGATCATGTCTGAGGATGGAACGAAGCCCATTGGCAAAGGAAAGACCAATCTTAGGATTGGTCTGAATCTGATTTATTCCTTCTAATTGATATTCAACCGGATCCTCTAAGGTGATGATATTTTTGGTGGGAGAATTGATTCGGTCAAGGGCAGCATAGAGGGTGGTTGTTTTGCCACTGCCGGTGGGTCCGGTCAAAAGAATAATACCATGATCACTTCCGATCAGATGACTGAAGATATTGAAATTCTGTAGGCTAAGCCCCAGAGATTCTAAACCAAAAAGAAAGGTGGTTTTATCTAAAAGACGAAGCACCACATTCTCACCAAAGAAGGTAGGCATTATCGAGATACGGATATCAAGTTCCCGGTCATCGAATTTGATCGTAGTTCTTCCATCTTGAGGTAAACGCCGTTCAGCAATATTGAGTCTGGAGATGACCTTTATTCGGGAGATAATTGCCGGTTGAAACCTCCGGGGAAAATTAAAGGCATCATAAAGGAGACCATCGATCCGATAGCGCACCTTTAGACTATTTTCCAAAGATTGAATATGAATATCGGTTGCCCTCTTTTCTATCGCCTGGAAGATAATCTGATTTACCGCTCTGATAATCGGAGTTCGGGTAGCAAGATCAAGAAGGTTGCCTGGCCCCTCGGGAAGAAACTCTGTGGCTAAGGATGCGCTCTCTGCTTCGCTTGTCTTTAAATCCTCCTCCACTTTTGCAGGATTTTGTGGTCGATAATAGCATCTCTCAATAACTCTTGAAATTTCAGAACCCTTTCCTAACATTCTCTTTATTCTTGTGCCTAAAATTAGCTCTAATTCATCAATGGAAGGAACAGTGTGATCTGCCATCACAACTGCAGTCTCCTTCCCTTCTCTTTTTAAAGGAAATATTCTATGAGTTTTCAGGAAAGAAAGAGGGAATTTAGAAATGAGTTCGGAGGAGATCTCGGTTGGAATCTCGCGTAGGTAAGGAAGGGAGAGCTGTTCAGAAAGGGAGAGAAAAAGATCATCCTCCTTGATATAGCCGAGATCGATCAGAATCTCACCTATTTTTTTATTTTTGATCGATTTTTGACGAGCCAGAGCATCAGACAATTGCTCTGAAGTAAGAAGACCTTTTCTGATGAGAATCTCGCCAATTTTCTCCTGCCGCATCTTTATTTGTTTCCCAATTGAGGGAGGTTAATCTTCCCTTTCAAAATCTTTTCCCTTTCCTTTCTTAGCTTTTCCGCATCCTGGGAATTGCTGACAATATAGGGAGTAATAAAAATTAAAAGGTTGGTCCTCTCCTTCTGAAAAGTTTTTCGGCGAAAGAGTAGGCCAAGAAGGGGAATGTCACCCAGGAGGGGAATTTTATGTATTACCTGCTCCTTATTCTCTTTAATTAAACCACCAATGATGATCGTGCGTCTATCGGCAACAATAATTGTGGTCTCGGCTGTTCGCTTAGCGGTAATTGGTCTGTCAGTTAAATCGCCCACGAGTTCGGTTACTTCTTGACTGAGCTTCAATTTTACCGACTTGCTCTTGCTACTGATCTGAGGAAGAATCTTTAGAACCACCCCCACATCCTTGTAGTCATAAGTGTCTACTACTGTCTCTTCGTCAGTGATTCTTGATTCCTTCAGATAGGGAATATTCTGCGCTACGGTAATGGTTGCTTCCTGGTTGTTGACACACTGAATCTGGGGGGTGGAGAGAATATGAAAATCGGAATTACTCTGATAGAAATGAATCAAGGAACCGATGGTACCAGGAAGTTCTGACACATTTCCAATGGAACCAATTGCCAGACCAAAGAGGCTTTGGCGCATCGTTTCATCCTCCCATTTTATTCCCAGTTCGCTCATCACTGATTCACTTACCTCCGCAATTAAGGCTTCAATAAAGACCTGGCTCTGAAGGATGTCAAGTTCTTCAATAATTCTCTTTAACGCAGAATATTCTTCGGGAGATGCGGTAATAATCAGACTATTGCTCGATTTATCGGCAACAATGGCCGAGGGCACAATTGCTTTTGTTGCGCTTCCTTTCTTTCGGGAAATGGTCTTTCGCCGAGTAGCACGCGCCGTGGCAACGGCGGTAAGAACCTTTGCTATCTCTTCACTATCGGCATTCTCCAGTTTATAGATATGCAGAGTCTCCTGGCCAGGGGGGCTTTCTACATCTAAGGCGATAACCATTTTTGTTAACCGGCTAACACTGGAAGCCCGATCGGTAATAATTAAGGTATTTGTCCTCTCGTCGGCAGAAAGATTTCCCGTCTTTCCCACAAAAGGGGAAAGGAGAGATACTAAATCGCGGGCACTACAATGAGTTAAAGGAATAAGCTGAATGATATGTTGTTCTCCTAATTTCTCTATAATTATTGGTTTCTTTCCGACAATAACCTCTAAACTTTTTTCTTTGACTCCAGCCACGGGAACGATAGCGGTCATATTTCCCCTTGGGATAACGGTGTAACCATAGACATCTAACACCGCTAAAAAAACTCTCTCGGCCTCAGAACTCGGAATCTTCTCGGGAGAGATAATTGTTACCTTTCCTTTGACATTATTATCGATAATGAAATTCTTGTTCAGTTGCGCGCTCATAAATTTGAGAAAAATCCTGATATCCACATTATTAAAATTGATGGTGAAACTTTGTTCTGTCCTTAACTCAGGAGAAAGAAGCAGGATAAAGGAAAGGATAAAAATCAATCTAAAGATTTTCTTTAACATTTTCTTTAACCACTATAAGGATGGATTCCCGCTTCTGCGGGAATGACACCGTTACTTGTCATTCCTGTGAAAACAGGAATCCTCCTCACTCTAATCTATAATTTAAGGTAACCTGTTTCCCATCCCGAACGATATCTACCTTCACCATAGAATTAGGTTTTAAACTGCGATAGATTTCATAGGCCTTGGGAATAGAGGTAATCAGAGTTCCATTCACCCGCCTGATTATATCTTCATTTTTGATTCCTATTGCTTCAAAGAAAGGATCGGTTGGTATATTTGCCACCTGATAACCATTAACCTTTCCGGAAGCAAGAGCCGGTTTAACCCTTACTCTCGATAAAAGGGGAAGTTTTGCTTTCAGTTTCTTCAATATCTCTCTTATCTTGACAACTTTCGTTCCCTGGGAAGGAAGAAGGACAAGCCCCTGATTGCCCCTGATTAAATCAGGGGTATCGGGGGCATAAGCAAAGAAAAGGGTAACCTCTTTATTCTTTTTGTCTCTGATGACTACTCTATTTTCCTCAATTAAGATAATCTCTCCTTCAAGGAGAATATCTCCCACCCTATAGAGATTCTCCCTCTTTGTTTCTCTGTTCTCTATTACGGCAAGAGAAGGCCCCTTTCCTCTAATAATCACTCCTTTAAGCAAAAGCCTCTCCGAAAGAGGAATCTCTTCCGGTTTTAAAATTGATTTTATTTCTTTTTTTGCTAAAGGAGCAGCAAAGATATTCCTTTCATAGATGATAGAATAGTCACCCTTCTTTTCTTTACCAATTACAGTTGTTGGATAAATAAGAATACTGAGAAGAAAGAGCAAGGTCATTGCGACCCCGTATTGAATACGGGGGAAGCAATCCGACACTTTCGTGTCGTTGCGAGGCACGAAGTGCCGTGGCAATCTCTTTGAGATTCCTCGTTTCACTCGGAATGACCCTTCGGGTCGGATTGCCGCGCCCTTTGGGCTCGCAATGACAGCTATGCTGTCATCTGTGTAATCTGGTCTTCTAATCACTGTAATCATATGATATTTCAGGACAATTTATTTGCTACTATCATTTTTCCTCACCAAATATTTTATCCAGTGCCTTGGCCGCTTCCTTTCTCACTTCGGAATCTTTATCCCTTAAACTATCAAAGAGAGGGCCAATAACCCTTAGTTCATCCTCATCGACACCTTTGATATTGGATAATCCTCTGATGGCATAGATTCTGATGGTTTTGTCAGGATCCCTTAACATCATCGTAAGCATGGAGATAACAGAATCTTTTAAATCCTCCTTACCCAATCGCTGAACCGCGGTTCTTGATCCTCTCTGCGCCATTGCTGTAGCCACTGTCGAGAAAACAAGCAGCAAAATAACCAACCCCATCATCAACTTTTTTCTCATCTTTGCTCTTCCTCCTTTAAAACTTTTCAATGATACCTGCGCTTTTCTCTTTTATGGTTGGAGTTTCTCCCAATTCTTTTGTATATCTCCTCCCTTCCTCAAAACTGGTAATGATATAGGGAGTGAGGAAAATAACTAATTCACTCCTTGATTCTTCATAAGAGGTCTTCTTGAAAAGATGACCCAAAAGGGGAATACTCCCCAAGAAAGGAACTTTATTTACAATTTTTGTCTTTTTTGTTCCAATCATACCACCTAAAATTATGGTCTGACCATCCCAGACGACAATATCCTGGGTGGTGATTCTATCTGCAGTATGAGGGGTTTTTGACCTAACCTCCATTTCCTCAGCAGCTTCACTTATCGGTAATTCCAGGTAGTCTATAATCCGAATCTCTCTAAGATCAAGATGAAGGTTAACCGATCTGTTTCTCTGAATCCTGGGAAGGACGCTTAAGGTTACCCCGATATCCTTTCTGGTTTCAATTGTATATGAATAAGAATATGTAGTAACACCACCAGAAGTTGTTGAGGTTACCGTCACTCCAGAAACATAGGGAACCTCCTCCACAATATCAATCGTTGCCTGCTTACCGTCAAGGGTTAAGATTCTTGGTTGAGAAAGTGCATGGGCCTCACCCTGCTGAGCCAAAGCCGTAATCATAGAATTGACCTTTTTACTACTGAGGGCGAAAGCAAAAACATTTTGTCCTGGTATTGAAGGAAGAGCATCCTCGACATACCCGAAGATAGGACCGGTCAAGGTTGTGGTGGGTTTAATCCCTTCTATTACCTGACCTACCATCTCCCAGTCAATACCCAAGCTATTATCCTTCGAAAGGTATACTTCAATGATCTTTGCCTCAATCAATACCTGGCTCACCGGAGCATCGAGACTCTGGATGAGATTTTTTACCTTATCTGCCTCAGAGGTATTTGTTACATCAACAACAATGGAGTTTGTTCTTGGATCTGCAGTGACCGCTTCAATCTTCAATGTCTCCCTGACGATTTTGGCGACAGCGACAGCCTCAGCATAATGAAGAGGAAATGCCTTCTTGTTTATTTTAGCCAGACCTTCCTCAGATTTTTCATACTCTGCCTGGCTCATGATACGAATGACATTCTTCCTTTCAATATATTTCAGGTTGTTACTCTCAACAATCAGACCAAGTACCTGACGCAATGGCAAATCCTTAACATTAATTGTTACCTTTCCTTTAATTCCAGATGAAAGGACAATATTGGTACCGGTAAGGTCATAGATAAGTTTTAAGGCTTGTTGAAGATCGGCATTGTTAAGATTCAGGGTTACCGGGGTATCTCCAATCTTACCCAGTAATTTTTTGGGAGGTTCGGAGACCCGGGAAAGCAAGACCTCTATTTCATACCTGCATTTATCTGCTAATCTCTTTGCCTCCTGATACTCCTTCTTCTCAAAGGCTATCTTGCTCTCAGCAAGATTTAACCGGGCATCGAGCAGATCCTTTTCAGCAACCTTCTTTGTTTTCCTCGCCTTATCCAGCAATCTCCCCGCAGAAAGAATTGCCTCTTGGCTATCGGCAACTAATCGTTGCCACTCTTTCTCTTCCTTTACCTTAACCTTTTTTTCTTCTTCCGGAACTTCTCTTTTCTCAAATTTTTCTATTCTTCTTGGTGCCTTTCCTAATTTATACTCAATTAATTTTAGATAGGCCTCAACGACATTTGCTTTATAGGTCGGATCAACTCGGCGTACCCGCTGGAAACAGTAATATGCTTCCCTGTGCCTCTTTGCCAAATATTTCTTTTCTCCTTCCTCAAAGAACTTCGTTGCTTCCTTCTCTATTCTCTCCTCCCGAGAGATCTTTGCTCCTGCCGCATTCAATGAAGCAGAGACAAAGGTGAGTGATAAACTCCCTGCCAAGCAGAAAATACTAATCACTAAAATTTTATGTTGTTGAGTAGACATTATTCAATCCTCATTTTTTTTGATTGTTAAATGCCCCTCCCAGAACCGGACTTGTGGTTTTCCCACATCCGGCTCTTCAGGATTACTTCCCTACCAAAGAACAGGATAAGGATGGCATATCCTTGGTTTCGGTAGTGGGTTATACTGGAGATAC
>DAOVGU010000016.1 GCA_030672255.1 bacterium | reverse complement strand
AAACAAGAAATTTGTAGGGGTTCGTTGAATCGAACCCGCGGGCTTTATAAATCAAGCCCCTACAATAGCATTTTGTCAAATTTTGAGACCTGACCCCTTTATTAATCACTTTTTGTTATTCTCAGGACATCGGGAAGAGCAACAATTCCCGAGGCGCTCTTTTTCATTCCATCTTCGCGCAGGGTCTGCATTCCTGCTCTTCGCGCCGCCTCCTTAATTTTCTCAGTGGGGGCCTTTTTCAGGATTAACTCTCTAATCTCTTCATTGGGAATCATCAATTCAAATAGTCCCGTCCTTCCCTTATATCCTGTGCCATTGCATTGGTTACATCCTTCCCCGCGACAAAAGAAGGAAGCCTCCCCCTCCTCATTCCTCCCCCCTTGAGGGGGAGGAGATAGGTGGGGGGGTAAATTCAGTTCTGCAACCATTTCCGGTGGAGGTTGATATTCTTTCTTGCAGGAATCACACAGGGTGCGGACCAGGCTTTGGGAAAGAACACCAATGACCGAGGAGGCAATCAGAAAAGGTTCAACCCCCATATCGATCAGCCTCGTAGCGGCTCCTGGGGCGGTATTGGTATGCAAAGTGGCAAAGACAAGCTGGCCGGTCTGGGCTACCTGAAAAGCGATGGAAGCGGTCTCGCCATCCCTGATCTCCCCGACCATAACCACATCCGGGTCCTGGCGCAAAATTGAGCGAAGCCCGGTGGCAAAGTTCATCCCCGCCTTAGGATTGACCTGGGCCTGAACAAGGCCCGGGATATGGTATTCCACCGGATCTTCAATGGTAATGATATGGGTTCGGGCAGATTTAATCTTATTCAGGGAGCTATAAAGGGTGGTGCTTTTCCCCCCGCCGGTAGGTCCGGTAACCAAAATGATGCCGTAGGGCTCCTCCAGAATCTTCCGGTAGCGGACAAGAGTCTCGGGCTGAAACCCCAACTGGTCAAAACCCAAAAGAATATTGCGCTTATCCAGGATTCTGATCGCCACCGCCTCACCAAAAATGGTGGGATAGGTGGAGATACGCAGATTCACTTCTCCATCCTTAACCGTAGCTTTATAGGCTCCGCTCTGGGGAATGCGTCTTTCGGCAATATCCAGATTTGCCAGGACCTTGATTCTGGTAACGATCGCCTGATAAAATTCTCTCTCTGGGGCAGGAAAGTTATAAAGAAGCCCATTGATTCTAAAACGAAGGGAGGTGGTCTCCTCGGTCTCTAAATGGACATCGGTGGCCTTTTGCTCCACCGCCTGAGAGAGAATGGAATCGACAATACTAGTAGCCGAGGAATATTCTGTTTCAGAAATTTTAGCTTTAGTAAAATCAGGCCTCTCTGCCATTTTTCAATATTAAATGATATTCCATGGTTTGGGTTCTTTGTGTGTTAAATCGCGAGCTCCATGTATCACGGATAAAATCAAAATACGTTCCTCTTCAATACGATAGATAATCCGATAGTTATGAAATAGCAACTCCTTGATATTTTCCTGTTCAGCCTCTGGAACTGGCCGTCCAATCATAGGAAATTTCTTCAGATTCTCTACCGCCTCAATAATTTTTTTAACAAACTGAGTTGCGTAATATTCTGCATCCCTTGCTATATAATCCCGAATACTCTCTAAATCCAGAATAGCTGGTTCAGTCCAATTAATCCTCATTCTCTGAGGAGTTTCTTTTTGGCCTCCTCGTGAGAGATAATCCGTCCCTCCTTGGCAGCTTGTAAGCCAACCGCTATCTTCTTCTTGACATAAAATTCATACATAATGTCATCCCATGTTGCCTGTTCTGGCAATCTATCAATCAATTTCCTTGCCTCTTCCTTAGTAGTACTCATATTTTTTCCGCCTCCTTATATGATAATCAATTAAGAGCACTGAATTCACTGAGATATAATTATAAAAACTTTTTTCTCTGTATTCTTAGTTTGAATCAAGAAACTTATCTAATATTTTTCCACCACATCGCGAACAAATTGGTGGGTCCATACTAAATACTACTGGGTCATATTTCATATATCTTCCACACTTAGAACATGTCCATTTTTTTCGATCTCTTCTTTCTCGTTCTTTTTTTTCTGCTTGTCTCTTACAAGAATTGCATATTATATTTCTGTATTTTATGTGATATTCATATTTATCTCTTCGTTTTACCCTTTTAGTTTGCACATTTTTCTCTATAACTTTTTTACAACGCTTACATCTAACAATATATCCTGTTTCCACTTCTATATTTTTGTCAGCACATTGTAAACAAAGACTCTTATTCTCTATAATTTTATATTTGTTGGTTGAAACAAACCACGGTATTCTTATTTGTCTAATAGATTGTAAAATAATTTTCCCACAATCTTCACAGACAGTTCGTTTTCCTTCTGCAACTCTTTTTACAGGAAGGAATGACCCTATTAGAATAAAAAGAAAAAATCCTAAAAATAATTTCAAAATAATTCTTTTTTGTTGAGTAGACATTATTCAATCCTCCTTTTTTTTGATTGTTAAATGCCCCTCCCAGAACCGGACTTGTGGTTTTCCCACATCCGGCTCTTCAGGATTACTTCCCTACCAAAGAACAGGATAAGGATGGCATATCCTTG
>DAOVGU010000177.1 GCA_030672255.1 bacterium | reverse complement strand
TATGGCATCAGCAGAGTTTGTTGGATCGGCTGCTCCTTCTGTCTCCTGCTTGAGTCCCTTTCCAGGGATAAGGTAACCAAGGAGAAGCCCCATCGCAACATCCTCAGAGTAGGCATAGTTGATACCTAAGTCAATCTCGTTGCCTAAATTCTTCTTATAGGTATCTCTGCGAAGCTTTGTCGCCTTAGCCCGTTGTAAATTGAACCAGGCAAGACTGAGACCAACCTTCTCTACGGGCTGAATTGAACCAATAAGTTTGACTACCTGAAGGTTAGTATCTGTTATTGCTCCAGATCTATGCTGACCTGATGCATAGGCAATCGCACCGATTCTGTCGGCTAAACCATCCGGGTAGAGTGAAATCCAGGCATCATTGGATGTATCGGCAGCATCATCGTCCCCGGTGTAGAGAGCATAGGTGAGACCAACCTTAGGTTCCCAGGTAATATCCTGGAAGGCATATTCAGCACCCACATAGCCAGCATATCCTTTGTTGGTGTTGCCTAATGTTTTACCCCACTGCTTGGCAAACTCTCCCTTCCAGGAGAATCCAGGAACAGCGGCTACATTGTGGGCGGCTCTGAGACCAAATGTTTGGTCATTAGGATTGGCGGTATCCTTGCTTGCCCGTTTCTCATCCCGAGCAATGAAATAGCCTTCAACCTCTGCCTCGGCAGTTGGCACCTGATAGTTAGCATTAACCACATAGAGGTCTACATCGTTGCCTACGTCATTATCAGTATCATCAGCGTAATCCTCATTAATCTTGGAGACAACTCCAGTCAGGATTAGAGGTACAGTGGCTACCTCGTAGTCAAGCCTGATGGCATCAAACGATTTGCGCGAGTTGTAGTCCCAGGCAAATAAGTTTTCAGGACTGGCAAGAGGGTTGCTGTTGCCAACAACAAAACCTTCACCAAGCAGAATCTCCTGCCTACCAAGAGTAGCTGAAAGCCCGGGAGCAAACATATCCGAAAGTTTGATGTAGGCTAAATCAAGGTCAATCTGGTCGTTTGTTGCTCCTGCTGCTCTGTTGTCTGCCCAGTCTCTTTCATTAACCAGCCGGATGACAGCGGCAACATTGTCGGTCAATTCAGAGGATACATAGACCCTCGTTGTGGTCATCAGCCAACCAGTAGTATCCTTATTACTGACTCCTCTGGTGCTAGAGCTATCTTTGAGAAAGTCAAGGTTGCTTCTGTAGATACCACGAATGGTGATATCTCCACCTACCTTTACATTCTGCACGGCAGCAAAGGCAGGAACAGTCACTCCTACCAATAATACCGCCGCAAGAATTGTTAATATTTTTTTACTCATTTTTTATCCTTTTGTTTATCTATGTAAATCCGCCACTAAATCTTAGGCGGAATATTTTCTTTTTCATCTCCTTCACTTCCTTCTGTAATCCTGATCGGCTCTTCTTTTTTCACCTCCTTTTTCGCCCACCCGACACTACATCGTTGTCGGGTGAATTTTCAGGGTTACCAGAGAATGAAAGAGGTTATTTTAATTTTACTATATCACAATTTTCTTGTCAACAATTCTATCATATCAAAGAGCGAATGTCAACTATGCCGGTGTACCGGCTAACTTCTTTTCAACAACTTCAAGTCTTCTCTTTACTTCTTCCAACTCTTTCTTTTCCGCTTTCTCTTCTATGCTACCCGTTATCTTTCTTACTTCAGCAGTTAGATTATCTATCTTGCCCTCTATCTTGGATACTCTATCAGTCAGGTTAATGAGGTGGTAAAGCATAGGAGTGAAGAGACCCACTAATACTACATAAAGTCCTGCTATTGCGTATCCCATTTTTTTAATTATACTTGATCAGGTCAACTTTGTCAACCCCGTCAAAAACTATTTTCTGATTATTAATATATTTATACCCCAAAAACTCCCTTTTGTCAAGTTTCAAATTCTGACATAAGGATAGCATAATAAAAATTGGATGTCAAATTCTAATGACTTACTTTTTATATGTCGGCAATGCGGACGATTACTTTGGCATGCTCCTTGGGCAGCCGCTGTGGTTGGAGTAAAAGCCCCTTTAACTTTTTTATGCCGGCAATCTCGGTTGTAACTACTTCATGAAGGGGAAGACGGTCCGCCAAACAGAGGTGAATCAGTTTCCCAAAGGCTCCACCAAGATGACCGCGCGAGCCAAGAATTGAGATAGCATTGGTTATAAGCCAGTCGACAGCATCAACCTTTAGGGGCTTTCCGCTGCGCGCTAAAAGGACTATCCGCGCTCGGGGACCACAAGAGGGGATAATCCGCGAGACATTTTCAAGTTTGCCACTGGCTTCGAAGACAGCGTCATAATAGGGCAGGGAGTGAGGCTTTCTTCTCCAGAATTCCCTGGGGGTAAAGACCTCATCTGCCCAGCGGCTGGCCAGTTCTCTTCGTAATCTCAATGGCTCAATGAGTCCAACCCACAAACTCCCAAAGACGTATTTAGCGAGCATTGCTAAAAAGAGCCCGATGGGTCCCCCGCCAAAGATGAGGACGTGTTCAGCGCTCTGCACCCGAGCATGCTCAAAGGCAACCCAGGCTACCGCGGCTGGTTCAAGACAAACAGCCTGCACCAATCCATGAGGCTTTAGCTCTAAGCCCTCAATCGGGTGGCAGATTCTTTGGGGAAGGTCAGCATAGGTGGCAAAGATGCCATCTTCCTGCATTCCTAAAAGCCGTGCCCGCGAACATTGGTTGAAGGCGCCCTGCCGGCAGGGAATGCAGACACCACAACTGATGATGCTTTCGCAAGCCACGATATCTCCCGGCCGCAGCCCAGCGACGGCCTCACCAACCTCAACAACTTGACCTACGCATTCATGTCCTAAAATGCGTCCTTTTCGGGGGATGGAGGCGGGGGCAGAACATTTCACATAGCCCGTACTTTTGTTGCTTTCCAAAAGATGGACGTCCGTTCCGCAGACTCCGGCTAAAAGAACTTTTAATCTTACATAGCCTGGTTGAAGGACCTTCATCCTCCGGGTTACGATTTCTAATCGAGGATAGCGATAGCGTTGATGGGGACCGGGATGAAAAATTCCTGGCATTGGGTCATCCTTTGCCTTTACCAACAATACTTTGATTTTAACAGAGGTCATATTTGAGAGCTTTGCGATTAACCTTTCCACTGGCTAATTTAGGAAGAGAATCAGCAAATTCTATTACTTTCGGGACCTTATAATGAGCCAAACGTTTTCTACAATAATTAATTATTTCTCCTTTAGTTAAATTCCTTTCCGGTTTTAAAACTACAATAGCTTTGGGAATCTCGCCTCTCAACTTATCTCTCAACCCTACCACCACCGCCTCTTGGATATCAGGATGGGAATTTAAAACAATTTCTACCTCCAACGGATAGACCTTCCAGCCTCCTACCTTCAGCATTCCTGATTTCCTGGCGAGAAAGAAGAAATAGCCTTCCTCGTCCCTTCTTCCAATGTCGCCGCTAAAGTAGCACCCATTGGGAAGCGGTTGTTTGCCTTCCTCAGGTGCTCGATAATAGCCATTAATAATAGCCGGTCCCTCAAAAACAAGTTCCCCTGGCTTTCCGGCAGGCAATTCCTTTCCATCTTCATCAAGAACCTTCGCCCGATAATATTTACAAACTTTACCCACCGAATTTTTCTTCTGTTTATTATTGAGAGAATTGGCGATGGCAATTCCGGTTGTTTCCGTACTGCCCCAAACCGGAAGGATGGGAATGCCAAACTTTCTCAAAAATCTTTGCTTCAAATCCTCTCGCGTATGCATCCCCCCACTTTCAGCTATTCTCAAAGAGCTAAGGTCAAATTGGTTTGACTCAGCGACCTCCAGCAACATCTCATAAAAGGGTGGTAGAGCCATCATGCAAGTCACCCGATTACGTGAGATTTCCCGGGCGAGGGACCTGGGATAGATGCTGTCTGTGAGGACAATGGTTCCTCCCAGGTAGAATGCTCGGGCAAAGATTTCATGAGGATGGCTATAGGAAGCAAACATGCAGAGATGAATGTCATCCTTCTTTAGCCCCAGAGCATATACAGAAGCGAGCGTATTATAAAAGATGTTGGAATGTGTGGTGATTGCTCCTTTGGGATTCCCGGTGGTCCCGGAGGTATAATTAAGATAGAAGGTATCCTCGGGAGAGAGCGAGACTGAAGGAGTTTGGCTATTTCCTTGGCTCAGCAGTTCCGCAAAAGAATGGCTACCTTCTTCCGCTTTCCCGCCAACGATAATCAGATAATTTTCTATCTTAAAGTTTCTAACCAGCTTCAAAAATATGCTGTGTATAATTAAGGCGAAAGGTTGGGTCTTAAACAATATTTTTTCTATTTCTGCCGGCGGAATTTCGTTGCTTAATGGAAAACCTATCGCGCCACACTTGCTCAGGCCCAAGTAAGCAATGACCAATTCCGGAATTCTGGGGAGGGCTATCCCCACTCG
>DAOVGU010000112.1 GCA_030672255.1 bacterium | reverse complement strand
ATCAACCCGGAAATGATGGATATTTTTTGTAGTTGTTATTACTATATCAAAAGGCTGCCACTGAGGGGTTTGGGTCTGGTAGATAATAGTCTTTCCATCCTTCCATCGGACAAAATATTGCTCCACTGAGTTGTCACTGATACTGGTTGAACCAATAAATCTTACCGAATATGCGCCGGGACCAAGAAATCCCTGAATGCCCTCCATAATGTGGATACCATAATTGAATTCATCTACACCGGCCGTTCCGTAAACAGAGATAATTTCCTCCTTATTTTTTTCTATTATCTTTCTTATATTTACAAATTCCTCGGCATACCTCACCGAGGAACTGCCTAAGATAACCGCTCCCTTCTTAACAAAATTTTCCAATTTGATGCAATCGGCTAAATTCCCGACAATGGGTTTGTCGATAAATACCGGTTTTCCAAGCCTTACCGCCGGCTCGGCCAATTCAATGTGTTTATCCCAGTTGCACCCCTGAATAAAGACTATGTCCACCGCTTTTGCAAGTTCCTCTACACTATTATATCTCTTTTCTAAATTAAATTCTTTAATAAACTCCTCTACCTCTTTATCGCTTCTAAAGCCGTCATTATAAATGGCTGTGTACCTTGCTCTGTTTTCCTTATGCAATATACCAGCAAATGACCTTGGATGCGAAGTATCAATATTTACCACCCCAATCTTAATCATTTTCCTCTCCTCTCAAAGACAAAACCTGCTCAACGTACATTTTATTGGAAATAAAGGCAGAATTATCATTAGCCAGGCCAATACTTTCAATCTTCTCTCCCGTTAGCTTTTCTCGATAGTCCATTAACTTAAAATAAGCTTTCAACATTTTATCAAAAAGGATTTTGATAATATCTGGCTTAGTACCAATTAGGGTATAAACTGTTGTTGGGCTCATAATGGCGCAGGCAGCGGATAAAGGAGGATGAATACCCACAAAAGTTTCTTTTTGAACAGGAAATATAGATTTTTTCTTTAAGGCTATTTTTCTCCATTCTTCAAATTTTTTAAGATGCTCCTTAATTCTTGGTCTGCTTCCTTGCAATGTCTCTTTAAATCTTCTCTGGTAAACATTAGAACAAAGCCTCATAAATGAGGCAACTACAAATTCTCTTGTAGTTGCTCGATTTATCGAGCTAAACTTTGAAATTCCATACGAAAATTTATTTCTGAAAAGAATACCAATAACAGGTCCAGATGTATTCTAAATTCACCCTTCCATTAATGTTAACTAATTAAACTATAATCTTCTCTTTTTCGTTTGTCAAGAAATATTGAAGATAGTATAATAACCACAATGAAAAAGGGGATTGATGTTTTTGCTAAAGGGCTATTTTTAGAAAATCCAATCTTAGTATTACTTTTAGGGCTTTGTCCGGTTTTAGCCGTCTCCACCTCGACAAGGGATGCGCTGTGTATGGGGATTGCTTTCAGTTTTGTCCTCTTTTTTTCCAATATCATCATCTCCTCTTTGCGAAAATTTACTCCCCATCACGTTCGTATTCCCGTCTTTATTGTTGTCATCGCTACCTTTGTTACGATTACCGACTATTTAGTGGCCGGCTATAGCCCTCAGCTACATCGGAATTTAGGGGTCTTTATCCCTCTTATTGTGGTTAACTGCATCGTTCTGGGAAGAGCAGAAGCATTCGCTTACAAAAACAATGTTTTTCTTTCTCTGGCTGACGCCATAGGAATGGGAGCCAGCTTTACCATTACTATTGTTCTTATTGCTTTGATCAGGGAGTTTTTAGGTGCAGGCACCATTTTTGGCAAAATGGTTATGCCAGAAAATTATCAGCCCTTTATCATTATGATTCTTCCTCCCGGGGCATTTCTGATTATGGCATTTCTGATTGCTTTGCAGAATAAATTAATTAAAAAATGATTAGCAATAACCTTAATATATTTCTTATCTTCCTCTCTGCTCTTTTAGTTAATAATATCCTTTTAATCCGCTTCATTGGGCTTTGCTCCTTCTTTGGCATCTCACAAAGAATAGAATCCTCCTTAGGAATGGGGGCTGCGGTGACCTCTGTGATGGTGATGTCTTCCTCGATAACCTGGCTCATCTATAATTTCTTACTTATCCCCTTCCATTTACAATATCTGCGTACCGTCTCCTTCATTTTGGTTATTGCCACGCTTGTCCAGTTAGTGGAGCGCTTCACCAAAAAATACAATACCAATCTTTATCAGGCTTTAGGGATTTATCTGCCTCTTGTTACTACCAACTGCGCAATTCTGGCTGCTGCCTTTTTAGGAATTGACTATCATTTAAGCTTCCTGCAGAATCTGATCTATGCTCTTGGTGTCTCTCTCGGTTATCTTCTGGCAATTGTTCTTTTCGCCAGCATCCGGGAAAGAATTATTTTCTCCCCTATTCCCAAAGCATTTAAGGGTGTTCCAATTGCCTTCCTTACCGCCAGTTTGATGTCCCTTGCCTTTTTGGGATTCAAAGGGTTGTTTAGATTATGATTGCCTCTCTTCTTATCCTGGGAACTTTGGGTCTAATTTTTGGGGCCCTTTTGACCCTTGCCCACCAGAGATTAAAGATAGAGATAAACCCTTTAGTAGAAAAGGTTACTAATCTTTTACCCGGAGCAAATTGTGGTACCTGTGGTTATGGAAAATGTAATCTTTTAGCGGAAGCGATCGTTAAAGGAAAGGTAGGACTAGATCTCTGTCCGGCAACTGAGCCAGAGGTAATTGAAAAGATTGCTCAGCTCCTGGGAAAAGAGGCAAAAATAAAGGAAAGAAAGGTCGCCCGCCTTCTCTGTGCGGGAGGAAAGAAAAATGCCAAAGAAAGTTTTCACTATTTCGGTATTAAAGATTGTCAGGCGGCGATGCTGGTCGCGGGAGGCAATCTGCTCTGTAAATATGGATGTTTAGGGTTTGGCAGCTGTATTGATGCCTGTCCCTTTGAGGCGATAGAAATAAATGAAAATTTCCTTCCGGTCATCGATTCGGAAAAATGCAAAGGCTGTGGTAAGTGCGTGGATGCCTGTCCGAAAGGATTGATAAAGCTATTCCCGGCCAGCCAGAAATTCTTTGTTGCTTGCGGTTCTGAAGACAAAGGAGCAACTACCGCCAGAAATTGCTCGGTGGGCTGTATTGGCTGTCAGAAATGTATTAAGGTCTGTGAGCAGGATGCAATTACCATAGAAAATTCCTTGGCAAAGATTGACCCGGAAAAATGCAACAACTGCGGAAAATGCGCTGAGGCCTGTCCAAAAGGAATAATTAAAAGTAACTGATTACACAGAAATGTCATTGCGAGCATTAGCGAAGCAATCTGACGAAGTCATTCTGAGGCGTAGCCGAAGAATCTCTATCTTCAATGAAGTTAGGGATTGCCACGCTTGCCAAAGGCCAGCTCGCAACGACTATGTCGGATTGCCACGGTCGCCTGTGGCGACCTCGCAATGACAGCAACAATACTACATTTTATAAAGGGCGGTATAGGTAACCATAGCTTTTCCATCCTTGGGAACTTTAACCTGGTATTCAATGGTAAAGGCATCCTTTTTGGTATGGGGTTGACTCTCGGATAATATCTGCCAGCCCCTGATTAAATCAGGGGGATGCTCAATCACAATCACCTTAACATCCTCTTTTTTACGGTTGGAAAGGGTAATCTCATAGGAATTCTGGTAAACCCTTGAAGAAATCTTCTTATGCTCGGTGCATTTCCTTCCCCCAACAATATCAAAGGCATTTCCCAGAAACAGCTTTACCTTTTCATCCTTTGGCGTATGGTCAATTTCATCCTCTCCAATAAATTCCAGGGAGCCATCAACATCCTTCTTATAAACTCTGACCTTACCCTTAGGCAGGGGAATGCCCAGACCGCATTTCTTTTCATTCTTAAATTCCAAAGAAACGGCTACCTTCTTATTGCAAGGCTCCTTCTCCGAAGAGCGCCAGACTCCCCGATAAATGGCCCCATCATAGGTAAAGAGCTTCTTTGTAGGAATATTGGTTGCGGTAAAGAGCGAGAGCTGTTTGGTTTGATTATCCTTTAGGGTTGTCTTCCTCTGTAAGGTATAGAGATGATATTCAAAGAAAGCTTTTTCCTTAAATTGAGGGGCAGCAATTCCTTGTTTTGCTCTACCAGGAGCCATTATCCCCCTTTCCCACTTTGGTCTCTCTTTAACCCGATGGACATCCCCGGCAATCAACTTTAACCCCGCATTTTTATATGTTGCTCCCGATTTATTATCGATTGTCACCCAGCCATTCAAATCGATTTTCTTGTCATCCTTATCCACGATGCTAACATAGTCAGCCTTCCAGTTGATGCCATTGGTCAGATAGGTAACCTCAACGGTGTGTATTCCGGGTTTCTCATTAAGCAGTTCCCAGAGGAGAGTGGGTTTTGTGATTAAGCCTTCCGGTAGAGCAGGCAGGATTACCCTTCCGAGAGGATTAAGATATATCTCATCCCCAATTTTAACCACCATTCCACCCTTGGTGGAAAGCAGAATTGCTTTAACTCTTTTTATCTTGGGAGTTACTTCCTTGCGTTGTCGGGAACCTTTACCTAAGGTAGCCCACTTATCATAGGTCTCCTCGGTAGTTCCCTTTGTTCTCTCCAATATAATTTCTTGATCAAGGTATTTCTCTAAGAGTTTATTCCTGCTGATTAAATCATACTCAAAGTTCTGTTCCTGGATGATACAACTTTCTGGAGCCCTTAAGGATTTGAAGGAGACGCTTGTTGCATCAATCTCTCGCGCAACATCAACAAACCTGATAATATTTAAACCTTTCTTTAAGCTAAGATAGCGAATATCCTTCACCAGACCAAAGTTCTGGTTATAGATGGTTAAGGAAATTTCCTTCTGCCGTGGCTCTTCAGCCAAGACAAAACTACTTAATAAAACCACTATTCCCAAACACAGAATTATTTTTTTCATAATTTTATGATATAACAATTTCCTATTGTAGGGGCTTGATTGATCAAGCCCGCGGGTCGGATAAATCCGACCCCTACCTTTTTTCTATCTTTGCTGTCTATCACCTTGATGAAGGATTAATTCATAGGTAAAGACTTTTGTGGTATGAGGAGCAAGTTCCAAGGTAAACTTTACGGTATCTAAGTCTACCTTTTCATATTTACCAAACTCCCCTTTCCTGGTAAGTTTCCAGTATTGATGAGGAAAATTTCTTCTTATCTCCACCTTTACGGCAAGAGGACGGTGGTTAGAGACCTTTATCCGATATGTTTTCTCCTCATCCCAGCCAGAGATATTCCCCGAGACAACTCCATAACGACCACGAAAGATGTAATTGGTGGTCTTATATTCCATAAGTTTTGGCTCAACGATAATCTCTCTGGCCTTTCCTAAGTTAAGTTCTACTTCCTCATCCATCGGGATATACTTGGTATTATCGGCCCCAACATAGGAGAGATGGTTTTTCTTGTCCAGTTTTCGGAAGACCTTAATCAGACCTCCAGGAAGAGGCTCTTCCCCTAAATTATGCTTTTTATCATTAACAAAGGAAAGGAGTCTTATTACTTGGTTTCCATAACGCTCCTCTTCATACCGATAAAGATTAATCACCGGAATACTATCCTGCTGGAAAGAAGGAAGCCTTTTCGACCAACCATTGGGAATATTCTCCGTTCCCTCTATGGTGTAGAGGAAGTATTCGGACAACCCTTCCTTTTTAATCTCCTTGGGCTTCATCGCCGATTCGTCTAATATCAGAGCCTTTTTAGCCATTCTATATTTGCCTTTTAATTCTTCCCTCATTCCTGATACTGGTGGATATACCCCGGGTCTTCCATAAGGAGGATATCTTCTTGCCAATTGAGCTATTCTATCTAAGAGATGAATCTTTCCTACAATCAGACGCACCTGGGCATTTTTATAATCTTCCCCACTATTATTACTTACCCGCACATATCCATTTAACTTCATTATCTTTTCGTCTTTGCTTAATGTTGCCAAATAATATGCTCTCCAGGAGATTCCTGAGGTAAAGAAGGTTATCTCTATCGGGACATCGCCGGAAATACCAGAGCTGATATGCCATAGCCCTAAATCCTTGATTCGAGCAGGATAGGTAAGGTCTAATACATCGATCTTACCTGCTTGTTTTAGGGGAAGAAGTTCTAATGAGGTAGGGTCAATTAAGGTATTTGCCCAGGAGAATTGAAGATTGTTTCTTCCTTTCCTTAAGGTAAGGATTCGCTCTTCCTTGATTAAGGTTAAATCAGCAGAATTATAAATAGTTAGTTGCACTCTTGCCCTTTCCGGCAAGGTTACTAAATCTACTTTGGCCAAAAGGATGCTATCGCAGATAAAGATAAAAAATAATGAGGATAGAGCGATTTTATACTTTAATCTCTTCATCGGACATTCCTCCTATGGTAATTGAAGATAAGCGTTTTCTTCTTATGCGCCGGTATTAAAATATTAAACTTTATCGTATTAGCGTCCTCTTTTTCAAACTTATGGCTGCTCTTCTTCATCTCCCATTGGCCAGGGATATGCTCAATTAAGGTAAGGATGGCATCTTTATCCTTAAAGTTTTCCATCTTCACTTTTATAATCTCATCGGTATCATAAAGAATAATTTTGTTATGGGAATTGCGCCGGATATTTATCCTTTTTTCCTTCATCTTGTGCTGGGTAACCACAATATCCCGGCTATCTCCGATATAAAGTTTCATCTCTTCATCTATCGGGGTGAACT
>DAOVGU010000074.1 GCA_030672255.1 bacterium | reverse complement strand
TAAATAAATGTACATGGGCAGGATGAGTAATGTCAAATAATATCTTTTTCATCTCCCTAAACTATTCTTTTACCCAAAGCTCTGAATCTTTTTATGTCTTTCCTGCTTGGATAGCTATAATAAGACCCAATGGCTGGATTGTTAATTATGTTTTTTACTGTTCCATTTTCTATATCATTCAATGTCTGCACTACTAGCTCTGATGAAAGATCAAATATCTTCCTATACAGGGAGAAAAATGAGTCATTCTCTTCTATCTTAATCTTGGCTTGGTTTAAAATAGTCCCTTTATCTATTTCCTCTGTTATCCAATGTATTGAAACGCCAGCATGATTTTCACCATTTAACATTTCCCAGAATATGGGATATATTCCTCTGTAGTATGGAAGCAAAGAACTATGCCGATTTATAGAGCCAATTCTTGGTAAGTTCAAAATATCTTTTTTAAATATTTGATTACCAGAGGACACAATGACATCTATATTCATATTTCTTATAGTATCAATAAATCTTTCATCATTAATATTCTTTGTATAATATATGGGTATTTTGTACCTTCTACCAATGCCTTTTATTGAGTAACATCTTTTGGTTCTTAAGAATCTACTTATTATATCCATTATCTTTGTATGTACAACACTTGAAAAAACATAATAAAGACCTTTTAGACCTAGAAGAATTATATAAAATCTAAAATATTTAACCATTCTCATTTTGCAAGGACGAAATGGTGTTATTGTGATACCCACAATCTTACCTGAATATTTTCTTATTATTTGTTCAAGGAAGGAAGTTTTGAATAAAGGGTTTTCGCTCAAAATAAAGAATACTCTCATACCTTTTAAATCCTTAATTTACTGAATCCTATTTTGACTATATTAATTATTGAATCCTTTAAGTACTCAGTCCAATATTCAAATATGCTGTCAGACCAACGGTTAGGATGAGACTGAATTGAATATTTCTTTACACTTCTTGTCTTTATTAATTTTATTAAGTCATCGGTAGACTCTATGTGAAAATCCTTCGAGTCATTTGCTTTATCATAAATATTATACTTTAACCTGCTCCATGAACGTCCTGTATCATTCATGTATAATATGCCCTTGTAATCTATAGATAAATAAGCTTCACCTAATATATTGAATTTTGTAAAATCATATTTCTGCCACAAAGATCTGTTATCAAATTGCGAAAATGGATTTCCATGCATACATATTGTGCTTACATCTACAATCTTTCTAAAATTTGCTAATTCTTTCTGGAATAGTTGTATTGCCTTTTCATAATCGCCCTTTGTTTTTGAGAGAGTCTCATAATGGTAACCTATTTCATGTCCCAAATCTGTAATCTTTTTAATTATATTCTCCTTAAATACACTTTTGGTAGTTCTAAAATAATATGTTGATAGCATCCCAAGACGTTTTTCTAAAGTTGCTATCTTTAAAGCATTCTCTGGTTTTCTATCTATATCATGCCTTAATATAACTATATAGGAATCAGGGGCAAAAGAATTTATGAGATAATCTTTAACAGTAGTTGTTTTATAGCCAGATTTAATAATTGCTCTGCCCAACTGCTCATATTTGCTAAGAGTGAAATCTAAATTTTTCATTTTAGCCTTTTGTTATATTCCATATCAAACCACATCGCGAAAAATAGGGATTGCAGTCCGATAGAGATGCTGAACATCCAGGCAAGAGCATTTATCGGTGGGATGTGCCCTTTCTGCACCCAGATGCAAATTAGCCTTATAAACAAAGGAAGGCTTGCTCCTAACAATAGAAAGGCTAAGAAATAGAAGAAGATTAAAGGGTGAAAATCCCTGATGATGTACTTCTCCTTCAGGCGCCAGAAAAACCTTTTTAGAAGTAGAAGAGATAATGTGGGGATGACCTTTGTCGGTTTTATCCTCGATATCTCTCCGATATTATAAACAGGCTTGATGGGGACATCCCTGACCGAGAAGTTGGCGGCATTAAGACGAACAAGCATATCATTGGGCATACCATATCGTTTATAAATCTTATCCAGGTCTAAGGTTTGCAAAACTTTCAGAGAGGTAGCGGTATAGCCGGTCTGGGAATCTGCTACATGCCAATAGCCAGAGGCAATTTTGGTTAATAAAGACAAAGAAGAATTGCCTAAATATCTAATCTTAGGGATAATCTTCCAGGCCCCACCGGTAAAAAGCCGATTGCCTTTGGCATAATCTGTCTTGCCCAAAGCTACCGGCTCTAAAATAATAGGCAGGTCCTCAGGATCCATCTGGGCATCACCGGCCATAACTACGGTAACATTCATCTTATTATCCCTTGCCCATTTATAACCGGTGATAATGGCTCCTCCCACCCCTTGATTTTTCTGATGCTGAATTAAAATAAGCCTATTCCCTAATTTCTCTGAATAGTTCTTTGCTATTTCTACTGTTTTGTCCTTGCTTTTATCGTCAACGATGACAATTTTATCTACCCAATCAGGCATATTCTCTATGACTTTGCCAATAAGTTTCTCCTCATTATAGGCAGGCACAACTACACAAATTGTCTTATCTTTATACATTGTTATTCTCCCCTGCCTGATAAATCAGGCAACTACAAATTCAGCATCACGGGGATTCCTTCCTTTTCCCCTCCTCTATCTTCCCCTCCCTCAGGGGGAGGGGGTAAGAGGGTGATGTTTCATCTTTCCTTACTTTCTCTTTCTAATATTTTTGTTAATAACCTTGAGATAAGCGGTCTTGTTTTGACGAACATCTCGATTGCCTGCCAGCGAAAATTAAGGTATCGATGAGCGAGACGATTTCTTTGTAAAGCCAATTTTGATAAATCCTCCTGTTCCCTTTCAGAGAAACCAAATATTTTTGCGCATTCTTTTAAGACCTGGATATAGTTTTCTATAGAGATACCCTCCCGGACAA
This sequence comes from bacterium, assembly GCA_030672255.1. Classification (GTDB taxonomy): domain Bacteria; phylum Ratteibacteria; class UBA8468; order UBA8468; family UBA8468; genus DAOVGU01. The sequence continues at coordinate 21,165 of DAOVGU010000074.1, read as the reverse complement.
GAACTGTGCCACTTACCTCAATAAGGGCGGTAAGGATATTTTCCACGGTGCGATCAATTAATTTTTGAATTTTTTTATCCTTTCTGTAATCTTCCCAGGTTTTGGAAGCATAGTCCTCATCAAACTCTTTCATCTCTGTTGAGATAAACTGGAGAGATTCAACTATTCTTCCCTTTGCATATTTGAATTCAGGCATAGCGCCCTCCTATAAGTTTTTTGTGGCTATTTCCAACTGCCAGGGGATACCAAAGAGGGAGAAGTCCTCCATCTGCGAGATAGCCTCTATCTTTAAATCTATAAACGTCCCTTCATCTTTAATAAATACCGGAATCCCTGAAACTATAGCATTGTAATAGAGCATTGGGCGGCGGAAGTCTCTGTAGACAGGGATAACATTAACCTCTTTATGCAGAATCTTTCCTAATTCATAAGAGATATCTGTGATTAAGGAAAAAATGCGTTTTTCACTCTCGGGCCCTTCAGAAAACAATATCGCCAGATCTATATCAGACTCTTCGTGGGAAGAACCAGTTGCCCAGGAACCATATAGGAAGGCAATATCTACAAAGTAGTGAGAATAGTTATCCTTAAAAAAATCCTCCAATTTTGAAATAATCAAATCTGGGGACAATTTCATCCTAATTTTTTCGCCTCCTCAATGAGCATCACTGGGATTCCTTCCTTTATGGGGTGATATATATGATGATATACTCCATCTCCACAAGGGGATGAATTTTATTCTCTTACCTTTAACCTTTTCTTCTCCCTCATAATCATAAGTTAGAATCAGTAAATCGTTGCATTTCAATTTTTCGTCTGCCTTCAGCAAGGAATTAATTTCTCTTTTCTTGGTATCGTAATTTTTGATATCATAACAAACCTGAATTAACTGTTTAACCTTTAATCCTTCCTTAATTACAAAATCAACTTCGCAATTGTAAGAATTCTGCCAATAATAGATATTCTCTTGAGGATTAAGAGCCTTTCTTCTCATTAATTCAACGGCTACGGCATTTTCATAAATATATCCTATCTCTTGGGAAAATTTTGTGGACAAAGCATTGATCAAGCCGGTGTCAATAGTATAGATTTTCCTTGGTGCAGTTAATCTTTCTTTAATTTTATAGGAAAATCTCTCAATTTGAAAAATTAAATAGGATTCTTCGATAAAGGAAAGGTAGTCAAAATAACATCTTTAGTTAAAACTGTTGAATACAGAGAAATAAGATACTTCTTATAATTTTCGCCCTGAATAACTTCGGGAAATCCTCCAAAAGCTAAATAGTTTTCCAAAAATCTTGCAAGGGAAGCGGTATCTCGGGTACTGAAATCCTTTTTGCGATAGTCAAAATTATTAAAATATAAGTATTCGCGAAAAGAAAATGGATAAAGTTCTAATGAAAAATGTCTACCGGTAAGATGAGTAGCCAACTCTTTGCTCAACAACTTGGCGTTACTTCCCGTAATAATTAAATTAAATCCTCTTCTTTTTAAACGGTTTACAAAGAGTTCCCAATTATTAATATTTTGAATTTCGTCAAAGAAAATAAAATCTGGCTTTTGATATATCTCATAGATTGCCCGAAGGATTAAATTCAGCTCTTTGGCTTCCAGAGCAGAAAGCCTTTCATCATCAAAGTTTACATAAGCAAAATTTCTATCTTTTAACAGCTCACAACCTAAAACTGACTTTCCGGCTCTTCTTGCTCCAGTGATTATTTTGATAAGAGAAGATTCTAAAAAATTTTTATATTCTCCCAGAACTTCTCTTTCAATAATCTTTTTCCCTTTGAAGGAATCCTCCAATTCTTCTTTCTGGTCAATTAAAATTTGTTTTATATCTTTGAGTTCCATAGTTCAATACACAAATTTTCAACTTTTTGTGCATTATAACTGCATAAAAATTATTTGTCAAATTGCGATACATCCTTGATACTCTTGCTACAATATACTCGCCATTGTGTCGCTAGCCGAAGGAAAGCAATGGTGGTCATCTCAACTTCAAGGAAGAATTGCGCTACTTCTTCTGAAGACGCTCAGGTTTCACGCGCCATTGTTTCCCCTGCCGAAGGAAAGCAATGGTTGGTGAATCACTTTCAGAGATGCATCCTCAACAATTCCGACACAATTCCACTAAGAATCAAATTTTTCCTCCTCGTAATCTCTCGCCTCCTCTATCAGCATAACCGAAATTCCTTCTTTTATAGGATAATACTTCTTACATTGAGGGCATATTATCTTATCCTCTTTCCACTTTACTTCTCCTTTACACTTAGGGCAGGCTAAAATCTTCAAGAGTTCTTTGTTCATTCTATTTTTTAGACTATCTCTTCTTTTAGCCAGAGATTAAAGAATACATCCGAAATTTCATAGATATTATTTGTCTTATCGACCACCTCAAGTTCCAATAGTCGGTGCAATGACTTCTGAACCGATGAGACCGAGATAAGACCAAATTTATTGATAAATTCCTGGGAGAAAATGTTTGCTGAAGACTCTTTAGCAAGGGCTAGGAGGAGAATTTTCTGATGCGGGCTGAAACCATCCCAGAGGGTAAAAAAATATTCTCTCTGGTGACTTAATGTAGTATTAAGGGTTTCCTGGATATCCTCTTTTAAAATTTGCTTTTTAGCGGAGACCTTTTCCCATAGTTCCCAGCAAAGCATCTGGGTATAATAGGGATGGCTCTTGGTAATTTCAAGAATAAGTCTTATATTCTCTTTTACAATCTCTATATTACTTAATTCAAACCGTTGGCAGATAAAGGCTTCAAATTCTTCCTGAGGGATTTTACCCAGGGGCATAATCTTACCAGATTTATAAAACGGTCTTTTAGGGTCACTGATCATTTTGAGAAGTAATCGCCTTTTGCTACCGGTAAAGATATAGGAAACATTCTCGTGATTCTGAATGAAAGAGCGTAATTCACCTTCAAATTTCTCTCCGTCATAATTAGTTATCTCAGGAAACTCGTCAAAAATGACTACCACCCGTTTACCTTTTTTCTGGGCAATCTCTTCCGGAAGGGCTAAAACTTCTTCTGCAACAGCAGTTTCTGTCTCTCTTGTCCAGGAGGCTTCGAACTCTATTTCGGGAATATTGTTTGCCTTAAAGACAATTCTTGGAATAAGTCGGCTAAAGGTTCTTTTGCAGAAATTTAATGCTTCGTCAAATTTTGTCGTGACCGCTTTGGCTATTTCACGCGCATAAAGTTCTAAAAACTTCCGTTTTGTCGGTGCCTTTAATAGGTCGAGGTATATAGATATTTCTTGGTCTTTTCTTCTTTCTTTGAGAACTTCAAGGATCAGCGATGTTTTGCCATACCTTCGTGGCCCATAAAGGAATATGTTCATTGCCGATTCAATTATTTGGTGTAATTCCTCTTTCTCTTTTTCTCGGTCAAAGAAGTATTCTCCACTCACTAATTCTCCATATCTAAATGGATTAGGCATAGTTTTATACTATTTAGCGTTATACCGAATAGTATAACAGCAACTCGTCAATAAGTCAACTCTCCGAACAATAATTTCTGGCCTCCTCCATCAGCATCACCGGGATTCCTTCTTTTATCGGATAGTACTTTTTGCATTGAGGGCAGATTATTCTGTCCTCTTTCCAGATTAGTTTTCCTTTGCACTTAGGGCAGGCGAGAATCTTCAATAGTTCTTCGTTTTGATTCATACCATTGAACAGTTTTCTTTAGTCCTTCTGCAAAGGAAGCCTTTGCGAGGAAATTCAGTCTTTCTTTCAATTTGGAGACCTCAGCCAGGGAATGTCTCACATCGCCGGGCCGGGGAGCCGTATAGATTACTTTAGGGTTTTGTTTAAATAGAGCTTTAAGGATTTCAATCATTTGGTTGAGGGTAACCATTTTACCGCGTGCGACATTAAAAATTTCCCCAGAATTATCTGAAGAACAACTTGCCGCTGTGAGATTAGCCTCAACGACATCATCAACATAGGTGAAATCCCGGCTCTGCTCACCGTCGCCATAAACGGTAAGAGGAGCATTATCTAAAAAGGCATTAATGAATTTAGCGATCACACCAGAGTACTCGGAGGCTGGATCCTGATACGGACCAAAGATATTAAAATAACGCAAAATAACCGTTTCCAATCCATAAATATGGTGAAAAGCCTGGCAATAGCCCTCTCCCGCAAGTTTGGAGACCGCATAAGGGGAGATGGGGTTGGTAGCCATCTTCTCATCCTTAGGAAGTTTGGGGGAGTTGCCATATACCGAGGAGGAGGAGGCATAGATGAGCCTTTTAACACCATTGGCGCGGGCGGCTTGCAGGAGATTAAGTGTCCCGGTGATATTAACATCATTAGTTGTGTTCGGAGCGATAACCGAACGGCTGATTGAGGGAAGGGCGGCTTCGTGAAAGATTATTTTAACCTTTTTTGTTGCTTCCATTACCAGAGCAAGGTCCCTGAGGTCCCCCTCAATTATCTCAATCTTGCGATGAAGGTTACGAAGATTTTCCCGTTTGCCGGTAGAGAAGTTATCGAAGATGCGAATTTTCTTGCCCAGAGCGACTAATCTGCGCACTAAATTGCAACCAATAAATCCGGCCCCTCCGGTAACAAGATATAATTGAGAATCTTTAATCATTTCATTATATCAACCACATCGGAGACTGTGGGATTTTCTCTCACATTGGTTATATTATAACCTTTTACCAATAAAAAGGCATCATCCTGGGTATGTTTTCCGGTAAAGATTCCCTTATCCGCTAATTTGTTGGCCTTGAGGGTTGCCTTGAGATTAAATCCTTTATTGCCTATTAGGACTAAATCTGGCGCCTGTTCTAATAAGAGACCAGAATAAATCTCCTCCTTTCTATAGACATCCCGGATTACCTTTTTATTATCTACCTCCAGGGAGTTAAATAGGCTTCTCAGGTCCCTTAAAATTCCTTCTTTATCTTCTGGCTCAACAGCTCCCCGGGGATATTTATTCTTTAGATTCAGATAGATCCTTGCCGGATCCAGAGCAAAGGCTTTAGTAGGATGATCAATATTGCTCCAGGTAGGCTCGCGAACGTCCTGGAGTTTTAAAAATCCCTCTCTTCTTAAGAGATGATTGATGTAGATATCCTTATCCAGGTGTTCGAATCCATGGTCGGAGAGCATAATTAGCGAATCCTGATTGCTGATTTTGCTCTTGACCTCTCCGATTACCTCATCAATCTGCCGAAAATGGCTTAGGAAATCTTGATGGTAGCGGTGATTTTTATCCTCATAGGCATCCCAGAGAAAATGCATCAGACGGTCTGTACCGGTAAATACGAGCATAAAGATTTCCCAGTCTTCTTCCCAGAGCCAACGAAAGGTTCTGATGCGTGCCTTCAAGGTCTTATCCAGATCTGCCAAAAATAACTCTAAGGATTTATGGGCTTTGGAGGAATCCACATCTACGCGATAGTCCAGTTCTTTCAGTTCAGGCAGGAGAGTTGCCGGATAGACACTTTTTTCTACCCGGGGGGAGATAAAGCCTGAGATATGGATCCCATTTAATTCTTTGACCGGATAGGTAGAGGGAACGTTGATGATCACAGATTTTCCCTTAATCTTATTCCAGAAAGGGGGCTTTTTCAGGTCATTAAAGTTGGGGAAACGGAGCCGGTAGGTTCCAGGGGCCAAATCCATAAAGCCAAAGATGCCATGTTCTCCCGGATTAGCTCCGGTAATGACAGAGCTCCAGGCAACGGAGGAGACCTCGGGAATTGAAGATTGGAGTTTTCTAAAAATACCTTCTTTGATAATGGAGCCTGTATTGGGCATAACGCTCTTTTCGGCTAACCCCTTAAGTAGTCTATATGGCACTCCATCAAGCCCGATAATTACTATCCGCTTTTCTTTTCTCATTTTAGCCACCAGGTTTTGGCCAAGGTCCATATCCCTAACAGCACAGTTAGGGCTCCAAGGATAACTTTTAGTTTTTTGTCCGATTTGAATTTGGAGGTTAAGAAAGCCCCGAATGGTGCGGCAGTAGAGGCTCCGAGCACGAGAAAAAGAGCCAGATGCCAGTCCGATATTGCCTTTGTCGCTAAATATGCTAAAAATCCCGTCAGGCAGATGGGGACTTCAGCAAGGGTGGTTGAACCGATAGAGCTTTTACCTTTTCTCCCGGAAATCATTTGCCCACTGGTAACTATGGGACCAAACCCTCCTCCCGAGAGACCCTTATTAAAGGAACTGATTATCCCGATGAGCATTATCCTTTTCCAGGAAAAACTAAACCTGGATTTGAGAAGAAGAATGATGCCCATTGTTAGGACCAATATTCCAATGTAACTCTTTAAGAGCATTTTGGGGATACTTACCGCGATAAGTACCGAAATGATGGTCGCGATAATCCCCAAACCGGTAATAACGTATACCGTTTTAGAATCATCAGATTTTAGCTGGAAGGTCACATTCCTGAAGCGGTGGTGGAATAATGCGGCGATAAATCCGCTTATCCCTTGTGAAAGCAGGATGGAAGGAACTACAACCAACGGGTCAAAACCAGCGATGAGAAGCACCGGAGAAAGGATAGTGCCATACATCATCCCCAAACTGCTATCGATCAGTTCGCAGATAAAAGCACCAAGAATCAGCGCAAAAATTATCGCTAACGTCAGTTCCATAATTGCCCTCCTGGACCCTACACTTACTTCAGTAGCAAGATGCGGATAGTTTAACTTCTTGAGTTCTCACAGCAACTTGCATCGAGGGCAGATTGGGTTACTTTCAATCAAACTCCTCTAAAATTCGCGGCACTAAATAGAAAGGAAGGGAGATTAAGGTAAAACTCTTATCATTAATTTTAACCCTCTCTCTTCTTAACTCTCCGCTATATACCCGAACAAGATGATTATCCTTTACCGAACTCCCAAAACTAAAAAGGGATTTTAATTTTTTGGACCTTCCTGATTTCGCTTCTATCCCTAAAATGCTCCCTCTTTTATTTAAACAAAAATCCACCTCGGCGCATCCTTTGGGCCTTTCCTTTGCCCAATAAAAAAGTCGCGGAGAGGAATCTATAAACTGAGCTAAAATATTCTGCCCGACTATCTGCTCAGCGATTCTTCCTCTATAAAAATCATTAAGGTCACCAAGATTTAAAAAATTCTCTTGAATTCCCATTTGGTAATTTACTAACCCGACATCTAAAAATAAAAGTTTTTTAGGTCTTTTCCTCTGCGAAATTAAAGGAAGTTCTCTCGATTTTGTTGCCTGAACCTGATAAAGAAGCATTACCTTTTCTAAGATATCAAACGCCGCACCCATTTCCCTACTTCTGAAATTTGAACCCCCAAATTTTTCATAGGTAATATTGGTCCCGGCAAAAAGAGGTCCTTTTTCAATAACATAGGTTAAATATTTGGCGTTGGCCAAAGAGGAGTATTTATAAACATCTTCAGCGTAACCGGTAAAAAGGGAGGAATAGATATTCTTGAGTTCTTCAAGATTCTTTTTTTCCAAAAATACCTTTACTATCTCCGGCATTCCTCCCACCATTGCATACTCATAAAAGAGTTTTAAGGCAACCTCATGAATACCTTGAGGAATATGTTCGCCTGCCGAGACATCTCTTAAAAAATTCAAAAGTTCAGTTTCTTTCTTCGCTTCTAAATATTCAAAAAAATCCAGAGGATAAAGATAAGCATACTCTACCCTTCCTACGGGCAAAGATAGACCTTCTCTTTCAATCTTTGCCTGAAGTAAGGAGCCCGCTCCGATAATATGAAGAGATGGCCTTTCCTCATAGAAAAACCTTAGAAGTTTAATTAAGGAAGGGGAGTTTTGAATTTCATCGATAAAGATTAAGGTTTCTCCGGGAATAATCCTTTGATGGAACTTAATTTGAATAATCTTCTCAAAATCTTCTAAGGAAAGTTCTTCTCTAAAAAGATTTGAATCTTCAGATTTTTCCAGATTCAAATAAACTACATTCTTAAAATATTTCCGGGCAAACATCAAAACCGCCGAGGTCTTTCCCACCTGCCTTGCTCCTCGGAGAATTAAAGGCTTTCTTGTCTCTTTATCCTTCCAGTCAATTAAATAGTTAATAATCTTTCGGGTGAACATAATATCTGCTAACTTATTACAATTAATGTAATAAGTTAGTTATAACTTAACACATATTAGGTAAAAAGTCAAAAATTGGCTCCTTCCTCCTCATAATCTCTGGAATCTTTAAGTTTTGGAAAGATATTCCTGGAAGAAGGCAAAAAATATGCCCAAGAAGCAACCGAGGATTATACTTACCGCAAGGTTAAAGACCGGCCGTGGTTTGATTGGTCTTGCGGGGGTAGTTGCCGGAAAGATAATCTTTGATTCTTTAAAAGAGGCAAATTGCCCATAGATTGTATTGAGTCGTCCCTGCAGTTGTTGCAAATAGTTTAAGGAACCCAAAGTGGCAAAGCTTTTATCCTTTCTTTGTTGTCGTAAAAGCGAATCAATCTTCTTCTGAATCTCTTTTGCCTCCTTTTCCAATTCTCTGAGTTTTTCTTGATAGATGGCATTTTGCTCTTTGATGGCCAAGTTGGTTATGGTATTGACTATCTTCACCGCCTTTTCCGGAAGAGAGGACTCCAGGGAGATGGTAATTGTTGAGCCCTTAGATTCTACTTTAATCTTTATCTTCTCCTTTTTTGGCAGACCAAGAATTTTTCTAACCTTATTTAAGAGATAATCACTCTTGCAGAGTTGAGCGGTAGCCTCTGTGGTCATTATCATTATTGGTTCTGGAGCTCTAACAGTACCAATTGGGACTGAGCCAATCTCAAAGGTAGATTTAATCCGATAGACCGGTTTGGGAAGAAAGGTAAAAAGGAGAGAGAAAAGAATGCAGACAACCAGGGTAATAAGAATTGTCCATTTTCTCTTCCCGATTACCCTTAAATAATCCCTTAAATCCACCTCTTCCTTATTATTTAACCTTTTTTCTTCCATTTTTTTCTCCATTTTAACTAAAGAATTCCTTTATTTTTTCTACAACATACTCCTGCATCTTTAAGGTAATCTCAGGATACACTGGCAATGCGAGAGTTTCTTTAGAGGCTCTTTCCGCTTCCGGAAAATCCCCTTCCTTATAGCCCAGTTCCTTAAAGCACTCCTGAAGGGGTAAGGGGAGAGGATAATATATCGCGGTATCAATCCCATTTTTCTTTAAGAAGTCGCGAAGTTCATCTCTTTCCTTCGTTCTGATGATAAATTGATTGTAGATATGGTAATTTTTATAGATTGCTTTTGGCAGATGAATAAATTTATCTAAACCCTTTTCCGAGAAAAGCCGCTCATAATTCTGAGAGTTTTTTTGCCTTTCTTCTGTCCAATGCTCAAGCCATCTTAATTTTACCCTTAAGATTGCGGCCTGAATAGCATCCAGGCGGAAGTTTCCTCCAATAGTTTTATGATAATACTTCGGTTTTGCCCCATTGACCCTTAAGATTTTTATTCTCTCTGCCAATTCTTTATCTCTCGTCAAAACCATTCCTCCATCACCAAAGCCACCTAAATTCTTTGTCGGAAAAAAGGAAAGGCAGCCCGCATCCCCGATAGTTCCGGCAACTTTCCCATCCTTATAGCAAGCGCCAATCGCCTGAGCCGCATCCTCTACCACAGGCAAATTATATCTCTTAGAGAGCTCCATAATTGGCTCCATATCGGCCACCTGACCAAAGAGATGTACCGGGAGAATTGCCTTTGTCATTTCTGTAATTTTCTCTTCAATGAAGGATGGGTTGATGTTAAAGGTATCGTCTTCTATATCAACAAATACCGGTTTAGCACCCAGCCGGCTGATCACCCCCGCGGTGGCGAAGAAGGAGTAAGCAGAGGTTATTATTTCGTCATCCGGTTTTATTTTTAGAGCCATCAGGGAGATCAGAAGAGCGTCGGTCCCCGAGGAGACGCCAATACCATAATTTGCTTTACAATAGGAAGCGAGTTCCTCCTCAAATTTAACCACCTCATCTCCGAGGATGAACTGCCCGCTTTCACAGACCCTCTTTATCGCCTCGTCTATCTCCTTTTCTATTCCTTTGTATTGCGCCTTTAAATTAAGAAGGGGAACTTTCATTTTTATTAATTAGGGACAGCGACCATTTTTTTCATCTATTTATAAGAAAAATGGTCGCTGTCCCTAATTTTTCTAATTTTTCTATTTTTTGATATTTTGAGCCACAGGCTTTGCACTTTGCGGATTTTCCTTTAAATTGTAATCTTTCTCCGCACTGGCAGATCCAGCCAACTAACTTCGCCGGAACTCCAACAAAAAGTGCATAGTCGGGAATGTCCTTTGTTGCCACCGCCCCGGCCCCAACAAATGCATACTTACCAATGGTATGACCGCAGACGATTGTGCAATTTGCTCCTAAGGTTGCCCCTTTTTTCACCAAGGTTTTCTGATATTGGTTGTGCCGGGGGATATGAGCCCGGGGGTTAATCACATTGGTAAAAACCATGCTTGGTCCACAGAAGACATTATCCTCTAAGGTAACCCCAGTGTAAACCGAGACATTATTCTGAATCTTTACATTATTGCCGATGATTACCTCAGGGGAAATCACGACATTGCCTCCGATGTTACAGTTTTCTCCAATTTTGCTATTTTTCATAATATGGGAGAAATGCCAGATTTTTGTTCCCTTTCCAATCTCACAAGGCTCCTCAATGACTGCACTGGGATGGGCAAAGTAGCCCCCTCTCCTTCCCTTCCTCCCCATCCCATCCACCGGATGGGAGCCCTCCCTCAAGGGGAGAGGATAAGAGGTGAGGGAACTGGGAGGGGATAAAGGGGAGGGTGAAACGGGAATGCCGCCTTGAGCAAGGGAGTTCTCTGCCGCTTCCAGAATCCTCAGAACCCTTAACCCTTCTTCCCCATCCGTTTGCGGGGAGGACCTATCTTTTATACATTCAAGGAAACGAGAGCATTCTAACCTTAAAGGTTCTTCCATCTGGAAGGGGAGGGGTTTCCCCTTTTTCTTTTTCGGGGTAGGAATACGCTGCTTCCACTCCACCTCGTGCCGAAAAATGGTAAGTTTATTTTCGGCTAAATCATCAAAAAGGACCATCCCTTTATCTCCCACAACCACAAGTTTCTGCTCCTTGTAAGGGTGAAGCCAGCTGACAAAGCAATGGGCGGAGGCCCCACTTTTGAAGCGAAGATTGGTTACGGTGACATCGAAAATTTCGGGATTAAGGTAGACCGAGCCAACGGCGGTGATTCTCTCCGGTTCCTCCTCCAAAAGATACAAAATCACCGAAATATCGTGCGGAGCAAATGACCAGAGGATATTCTCCTCGGTCCGGAATTTACCTAAGTTAAGCCTGTTGGAATAGATATAGCAGATCTTTCCCAGTTCTCCTTTTTGGATAATCTCTTTCAGTTTTATGATTCCTGGATGATACTGCAGAAGATGCCCAACCATTAAGATAGAATGATTGGCTTTCGCCAAGTTGACCAATTCCTCTCCCTGGCTTACCGAAAGGGAAAGGGGTTTCTCTACAAAAAGGTCTTTTCCTCTATTTAAAACCTCCTTTCCCAGGCGAAAGTGGGATTCCGCCGGGGTCGCCAGAACTACACCCTTTACCGCTTTCTCCTTTAAAACTTCTTCAAATGTCGTTGTAATCTCAACCTCAGGATATTTTTCCTTAAAGGGAGCAATCTTCTCGGAATCCTTTTCGCAGATAACTAAAAGTGCGCCCAGTTGGGCAAAATTCCTGATTAAGTTTTTGCCCCAGTAACCTGCTCCCACCACCGCAATATTCTTATCCATAATTATGCTCGGACTATCTTCTTCGGCGGCACGCTCGATTTCCCCAGCGAGGAAATCTTCGCTCTCGTTCCGTCCGGCCCGCCTCACATCTCGGCGGGCGTGCCAAACAGTGCTCCTTATTCGTCGCACTGGCACCCTCGCTCGTCCTTCGGACACCATGCCCGCTTCGTCGCTAACAAGGCGCGCCTCCAGAAATAGTCCTCACATTAGTGTTTTATCTGGGTTTCATTTGCCAGGATTGAAATAATTCGCTCGGAGGCTTTTCCGTCCCAGAGTTTCGGATAGGTTCCATTTTTGCTCTTCCCATCAAGGATTCTCTCGGCCTCTTCGATAATTTTTTTCGTATTATTACCCACGAGAGTATTGGTTCCATCTTTAATCGTTATCGGTCTTTCGGTGGTATCGCGCAAAGTAAGGCAGGGGATGTTCAATACCGTTATTTCCTCCTGGATTCCACCGGAATCGGTCATCACAAATTTGCTGTTCATCATCAGTTTAAGAAAGTCAAGATAACCTAACGGTTCAATGAGAAGAATGCCAGTAGAAATTTCCCCCTCCCTTTTTCCCTCCCCACTTGTGGGAGGGATGAATTGTCTTTCTCCCCTCCCTTGATGGGAGGGGTTGGGGAGGGTGAGAGTTATCACTTTGAAGAATTTATTTAATCTAAACCTCTTGATATTCTTTTTTGTTCGTGGATGAGCCGGAAAAACTATTGTAATTCTTTTAGAGATTTCCTTTAGCGTTCTTAAAATCTTAAGGAAATTTTCTTTATTATCCACATTGGAAGGTCGATGCAGGGTCAGGAGAGCATATTTCCCTTTCCTTAAGTTCAATCTCTTTAAAACTTTTAACTTTAAACTTTTAACTTTAAACTGTAACAAAGTATCGATCATCACATCTCCTACGAGGAAGACCCTTTCTTTTGGAATTCCTTCCTTTTTTAGATTTTCGTCGGCATCGGCAGAAGGGGTAAAGCAATAGTCAGAGAGAACGTCAACGACAACCCTGTTGAGCTCCTCCGGCATCCTTCGATCATAACTGCGCAATCCTGCCTCGACATGGGCTATACGAATATGAAGTTTTGCTGCAGCCAGGGCTGCGGCCAGGGTTGAATTTACATCTCCTACCACCATCACCAAATCGGGTTTCTCCCTGAGAAGCACCTTCTCAAACTCAATCATTACCTTTGCTGTCTGCTGGCTATGGGTTCCTGAGCCCACACCTAAATGTATGTCAGGCTCTGGAATCTCTAAATCCTTAAAGAATATTTTTGACATCTCATCATCGTAATGCTGACCTGTATGGACAAGCTGCCATCTTATAGATTTCTTGTGTTGTTCCGTATTAAATACGGAATTATGCTTTTTTATGGCGCGGATGAGGGGAGCAATCTTCATAAAGTTTGGACGCGTCCCAACTACCAGGATAATTTTCATCTTGTAGTTCCCCCTCCCTTTTTCCCTCCCCACTCGTGGGAGTGCATCCCCCGGGATGGGGTGGGGGTATTTTTGCGTCCTTTTAGAAGGTGCTGCAGGTATACTTTAAGGGATTTGCCAAATTCCTTATCGGAAAGGGCCAGTTCAAGGAAGGTTCTATAATAACTCTCAAAGCTGCCCACGTCGTACCTTTTCTCTCCGGATTTTAGTTTCACTCCATATACAGGATAGGACTTTCTAATCAGCAATTTTAAGGAATCGGTCAGCCATAACTCCCCTTTATGCGGTTTTATCAAATGGAGCATCTTAAAGACTATCGGTTCAAAAATAAATCTTGCCGCCAGAACCAGATTACCTGGAGCCTTCCCTGATTCTGGCTTCTCAATGATGTCAACTATCTGGAAAATTCCCTGTTTTTGCCCCCGATTAAATCGGGGGTCGATTTTAACCACCCCGTACTTTTCCGTTTCCGAAAGAGCTACCTCCTCAATAGCCAAGGTTGCGGCCGCTCTCTTCTTTTGATGGACTTTAATCATCCTCTCGAGAAGAGTAGGGGTTGAGGAATTCTTGATTAAGGAATCGCCGAAGGCAACCAGAAATGGCTCATTTTCCACAAATGGTTCCGCCGGCAGAAGGGCTCCTCCGGTCCCTCTTTTATCTCCCTGCCGGATATAGAATGGGGCTGGTTTATCCTTTTCAAAGTAGTCCTCAATTGCGCGCTTCATCTTTCCGGTTACAATCAAAATTTTAGAGATGTCAGCCTTTCTGAGCTCCTCTAAAACATATTGAATGATTGGCTTTCTTCCCACGGGAAGCATCTCCTTGGGTTGAGACCTTGTTGCCGGAAGCAATCTTGTCCCTAAACCGGCCGCCAGAACCACCGCCTTCTCTATTCTCATATAAGGAAATTTTATACTGAATATTACAATAATGTCAAATTGCACTACTATACTCTAAACTCACTTTAGTAGAGCAATATGCGGAAGGGTAAGCTCCCTGATATTCTCACAGCAAATATATGGAATCTATTTGTATTTACGAAAGAGTGTATGGAGAAAGAACCTTTTTATTATTCTGGTTAAGAAACTAAGAAATATATGGATTTTGTATCTTTTACCAAAGTATTTTTTTCTGATATTATAATTTTCTAATAAAGTGGCATAAGAGCTGCTTACTCCCCCGGTTCTCCAATAGACAAGTGGTTCATTCAGATAATGAAATTTGATGCGTGCAAAGTATAGTTTGAGAAGAAGGTCATAGTCGGAACAGATCTTAAAATTTAAATCATACTTATATTTTTGATAAATTTCTTTCTTGATGAAGCAGGTGGGGTGATTAACTCTGCTCCATTGATAAGTTCCAATGAGCTCTGGCGTCCCATCCACCCTTCTGAAATTACCGTTTTTTGCCACCAGAACTATATCGCCCAAAAAGACCCCCGCCCCTTTATCCTTAAGGTATTCCTTCACAATCAGTTCCACCGCTCTTTCCTGATACCAGTCATCGCTGCCGAGGATACCGATAATCTCCCCTGAAGCATGAGAAATTCCCTTATTCATCGCATCATAGATTCCTTTATCCGGTTCACTCACCCAATATGCCAAATGATCCTCATATTTTTTGATGATACTGGTGGTTTTATCCTTTGAACCGCCATCAATAATAAGATATTCAATATTAGGATAGCTCTGATTGAGAACACTTTTTATTGCCTGTTCAAGATGTTTCTCACTGTTTAAGCAGACAGTGACGATACTTACCAGAGGTTTCATCTCCAGTCAACCCTTCCGAGCCATCTATCTTTATTTTTCGCATACCAGTCAATCGTTCTTCTTATACCCTCCTCCCAGGAAATTAAAGGTCTCCAGCCGGTTTCTTTGTTTAATTTCTCATAACCAACCCTGAGAGCCATGACATCACTCTTTCCCGGTCTGAATCGGCGGGATTCACTGACTATTTTCTTCTCCTTCCAGTAGCCAGATTTTCTTCCTGTTCTTAAAATGAGGTTGACCCAATCACGAATTGAGATATTCTTGCCATAACCGTAACAATAGACCTCCCCTGGCTTACCTTTAAGAGCCACCGCCATATGCCCGGCTACTCCATCTTCCACATAGCAGAAGTCCCTCATTGGCTCTAAAAAGCCGAGTTTTATCTCATCTCTGGATAAAGCCTGAGTAATTACCGTGCCGGTGATATACCGGGGATTCTGGCGGGGACCATAGTTGTTAAACATTCGGGTAACTACTGTAGGAATACGGTAGCCATCAAAGTAGTTCATCGTTAAAAAATCGGCCGCCACTTTACTCGTAGCGTAGATGCTCTGAGGGTTTAAGGGGGAGCGTTCCCGGAGAATCACCCTTTTTTCATCATCGAAATCGTAGAATTTCTCTTTGTCCTTATTGATATTCCCATATTCCTCCGATGTCCCGGCGATGGAGAATTTAAATAGATTCAAATTTAATTCCTTAATTGACTGGAGTAAATTCAGGGTGCCAAATGTATTAACCATAAATGTCTCGTAAGGTCTTTCCCAGGATTCTCCTACATGGGCCTGGGCCGCCAGATGAAAGATTATCGCCGATTTATTCTTTAAATCTTTGAGAACAACCTTTATTGAGTCCTTATCGATTAGATTACCCCGATGGACCTTGATTTTATCCTTTAAGTGAGGGATGTTATGTAACTCTCCACTTGAGGTGGCGCGGATAAAGACTATAACCTCTGCTCCATACTCTACCAACTTTTCGGTAAGAGTTGAGCCAATAAATCCATCCGCCCCGGTGATAAATACCGTCCTTCCCTTAAACTCCTTCTCGTAATTTAGCATTATTCTCCTTCTGAATTTTAGGTTTACCTTCTCTGCTTGTCATTCTCGCTTCTTTTGTCTGTCATTCCCGTGTAAACGGGAATCTATTCAGCCAAGTAAATTATTATATAAATCTTTCCAGTCTGGATTAAATTTTTCAATCAATTCTATTTTCCACTGTCTTCTCCATTTTTTCATTCGTTTTTCTCGTGTAATAGCGCTGTTGACATTGTCAGTTTCTTCATAATAAACAAGTCGGTGGACATGATACTTTTTGGTAAATCCATCAATCAAATTATTTTTATGTTCATATACTCTTTTCAGCAAATCGCTTGTTACTCCGAGATATAAAGTGCCATTTTTGTTGCTCGCCAATATGTATACATAATATTGTTTCATAGTTAATTTTTTGTTTTAGATTCCTGCTTTTGCAGGAATGACAGTTCTGGCTTCTTTTTATACCACTCTATCGTTCTTTTTAATCCTTGTTTAAAATCTGTTTTCGCCACAAAGCCGAATTCCTTTTTTGCCCTTGTGGTATCCAACCTTCTTCTTGGCTGTCCCTTCGGTTTTCTTTTATCCCAGAGAATTTTTCCCTTAAATCCAGTGTATCTTGTAATTGAATTGACCAAATCCTTAATCGAGATCTCAAAACCGGAGCCAATATTTACAGGCTCACTCCTATTATATTTCTCCGCAGCCAGAACAATTGCCTCGGCCGCATCCTCAACATAAAGGAATTCCCTTGTTGGGCTACCATCCCCCCAGCAGACTATCTTATCCTTATTCTTGGCTTTTGCCTCAAAGCATTTTTTTATTAAAGCGGGAATAACATGGGAGCTTTTGGGGTCAAATTTATCTCCCGGTCCGTACAAATTTACCAGTAAAAGAAAGATGGAATTAAACCCGTATTGTCTTCTGTACGCTTGAGACTGAACCAGAAGCATCTTCTTTGCCAGACCATAGGGGGCATTTGTCTCCTCCGGATAACCGGCCCACAAGTCCTCTTCCTTAAATGGAACCGGCGTATATTTTGGATAAGCGCAGACCGTGCCAATCGCCACAAACTTTTTTACCTTAAATAGCCTCGCCTGCTCCATCAGTTGAACTCCCATAATGAGATTATCGTAGAAGAATTCTCCCGGTCTCTTTAAATTTGCTCCAATTCCTCCTACTTTTGCAGCTAAATGGATAACGATCTCCGGTTTTGTTAATTTGAAAAGAGAGATAATTGCTTCCTTTTCCCTTAAATCAAACTCCTTACTGCGGGGAACAAAGATATTTGAGCAGCCTTTTTCTTTCAGTTCTCTCACGACATACCTGCCCAAGAATCCTGCCCCTCCCGTAACGACAATTTTTTTACTCTTCCAGTTCATTGACCTCAAATAGGGACACAAGTCATTGCGAGGAGCGATAAGCCTGCCCCTGCGGAGCCTGCCCCTGCAGGTAGTAAGCAGGGGTGGTAATCTCTCCCTTCTTGTCATTCCCGCAAGCCTGCCCCTGCAGGTAGTAAAGCAGGGGTAAGCGGGAATCCATTATCGCACACTATTTTTATACTGTTCTACTAACGGCGGAATTATATTATGAGCATTTATAAGCAAATTTGCTTCGCTTTCATCAAAAAGAAAAGGTCTTAATATCTCGGCCTGTTTTTTTAACTCCTCTTTTGATAACTTTTTTATCCTCTCTGATATAACTTCCAGGGGGTCTTTTTTTATACTCAGAATCCTTAAGATATTTTTATTCACAGAGTATCTGTTGGAAAGCATAAATAGAATATCGTATATGTGTCTTCCTCTGTTCTTTTTAATCAGTGCATCTATTTTATCTGCAAACAAAATACTTTTCTCGGTGCAGATGCAGGGATAGAATTTACCAAACCCAGATATTACCTGGGTCTCATTTTCTATCTTCCATTTCGGTTTATTGGTTTCTACTTTTATCATTATCCCTTCTTTCTTTGAATATTTTGATATAACCTTATAAACTTTTTCGACCTCGGGAAAGATGAGTTTCGCAACGTATACGTCTTCCCAATGAGCAAATTTTGCCTGAGATTTTAATCCTATCCTTTTTAATTCGCCCTTTATCTTTTTTAGAAGGTTTTCAAATTCTTCTTTTGTTATCTTATTGCTATTAAAATCCAAATCTTCAGAGAACCTTTTGCTATTATGAACCAACCTCAGATAAGTCCCTCCCGTGAAGTAGAGATTCCTCCCTGACTCGGTTCTATAAATTTCCCTGAGAATGAGAATCTGCAGATACTCTCTTAGAATTCCCCGAATCTTTGTTGGAGGCATTTCTCTGGATTTCGCCTGTTCTATCAGAGAATCATAGGTAAGCATAAAACTCCTCTAAATTGAGATGATATAATTTCGCATACTTATTTAATTTTTTCTTGTTGAGCCGCGAAATTACATCTTTATCCAGCCGCTCATCTTTGAGATTTAATCTCTTATTGGAATATCTTTTAAAATATAGATAGTCAATAAGAGCTTTTTCCGGTTCGGCAATAAGAATGTCAAAAATACCATATTTCTCTACATAATATCCTGCAAAAGCGCCCGGCTTAATTGTTCGGTAGATAAAAAGACCATGTTTATTCTTAAACCTTCGCGTGGGCTTTGTGCTAATGGAAGTCACCGCCATCGAAACTTCCGGAATAATACTATAATTGGACAGAGCAGTTTCTAATGATACGTAAGAAGGGCTGTAGAGTTTATTGGCAACGTAAGTATCAGGAATATTGAAATCTTTAGGGTAGGTAAGTTCGTATAAGCCCTTTTTTAAAGAATAAATCCATCCTTTCTCTTTCCATCGGGAAATCATCTTTTTAAGATTGCATTTTTTTTCATTCTGGTAGAATGATAAGATATCATCCTGGGAGAAAACATAGTATCTATTCTTTTCTAGGGCCCGGTATAAATCTTTAAAGTTCATTTCATTAAGTATTCCTTTTTGTCCACTTACTGAAATAATTATATATCAGATTTTTATTCCAGTCAACTAATTCATATTTCCGATATACTAAATTTTTTTAGTATTTTGGAAATTATAACATAAATTTTCATACCAGTTAAGATAATGTTTTGTCTGTTCTCTTATGTCAAATTGCTTTTCTGCCATATCCCTACCAACCTTTCCCATTTCCTCTCCTTCGGAAGGATTTTCTAAAAGTCTTCTTAATCCTGCAGTTAGTTTTTCACTATTTTTAGGCTCAACCAGAATGCCATTTTTATTATTCTCAATCAATTCCGGAATACCTCCAACCCTTGAAGCAACCACCGGAATTCCGCAGGCCATTGCCTCTAAAATCGTTAAAGGACAATTGTCAGCCAGACTCAGATGAATCGAAATATCGCTTGCCCGATAATAATTTGCTATTTCTTCATCATCCGAAATAAAAGGACGGTAAATGATAAAATTATTTAATTCTCCTAAATCGGGTGAAGGTCCTCTCTGACCAACAACCAGTAATTTAATAGTATAGGAATTTCCTTTCCCCCTCTCCTTAGTCCTCCCCCTCGAGGGGGGAGGAAATAGGTGGGGGTGTAAATTTCTATTAACTAAATATCTTAAGGCTTTAATTAAAGTATGCGGATCCTTGCGGGGATTATTTAATCCTCGATTGGATAGGAAAAGCAATATCTTTTTATCCCGAGGAAGCCCTAAACTCTTTCTTGCCTCTACTTTTGAGCCCGGTTTAAAAATTTCTAAATCTATCCCGTTATAAACTAAATGCGCCGGAAAATCCTTTAGATAACTTTCCCTAACCTTCTCCAGTAGCCATTGAGAAGGGCAAAAAAATACGGGAGAGGAAAGGGATAGATTCCTTTTTTTTCTTAACCAGTTAAATCTGCTGCCATCTCTGAATGTAGCCGGAGGATTGAAAAGGTTTGGACATTTTTCACATCCATTCTTCCACCTTTCACAATCAAAAGGATAGGCACAATGACCGGTTAAAAGCCACATATCATGTAAGGTAATAAGAATAGGTGCTATTTGAGAAAGTTTCGGTAATGCAGTAATATCAAAGTAACCGCCATGAAGATTATGGAAATGGAGTATGTCAAAGGGTTTCCCAATAATTTCCTGGATGCGGTGACTCCCGGGGAAGGAAAGATATTGGCGCCCCGTAATCCTGCCGAGGATCTTTCCGATAATTACCTTTATTAGGTTGAATCCTCTATTATCAATTTCCAGAACATCTGGCTCATCGCTGCGTTTCTTCCCTACCAAAAGAATACTCTTATGTCCCAATCTTCTATATTCTTTATGTAAAGAAAAGGAAACCTTCTCCGCTCCTCCTCCAATATCGGCGGTATTCACCTGAACAATGGTTAAAGGATGATTTTTTCTCATCTTAGGCAACACTTCATCTATGATTTATAAGCATAAATTAACAGGCAGTAACGCACATTTGCTTTGAGCCAAAATGGTGATTTGGCATTACTATGGTAAATAAAATATTTAAATCCATTTTGAGTTAGTAAATCTAAGATTTTAGGTAAATTTGGTTCCATTCCTTCAAAAGTATGATACTCAATAACCACCTGCTTAACCAATGGTAGTTTAGCGGAGATATCCAATAACACCTCATATTCCGCACCTTCAATATCAATTTTTAAAAAATCGATAGATTCTGTAATGTAATCAACCAGCCGTACAGATTTGACCATACATTTTTTAATCTTCTCACTTAAGGTTTTGTGTTTCAATCTCGCCAAATGGCTACCATCCATTCCATCGGAAAGAAATTCCAAAGTCCCGGGCGTAGCAGATAATGCGGCATTAATCAGCTGTACATTATTTAAGTGGTTCCTTTCTATATTTTTCTTCAAAACCTTGAAACTCACCGGGTCAGGTTCAAATCCGATGATTTTAGCTTCTGGATAGATGCGTTTAAAATACAATATGGACATACCAATATGGCTCCCGCAATCAAGAATAAAAGGAGAAACTTTTTCTGAATAGAAGTGATAGACTTTCTCTATAAAAATATCCTTAAATTCATAATAGAAAACTTTTGGATCTATATACTTCATTGTATAACCCAAAAACCTTTTAATCCCTTGTGTTTGTGGAGGTCTCTGTTTCAAACAAAGTCTCATCCAAGCCAAGGATACTCTAGTCTTAAGCTTATTTA